>NZ_JBHNPV010000039.1:0-978 GCF_059082735.1 Actinotignum sp. usb-actsch-rep-73
CTCTGGCGCGAGTGGCAGGGCTTGCACAGGCTTCGGAGGTTGTTGAAGTTGTGGGTGCCGCAGTGTTCGAGCGGGAGAACGTGGTGAACCTCTTGTACTGGCGTGTAGCGTCCGGCCTCTAGGCAGTCTTCGCAGAGCGGGTGGGCGGCGACGTAGGCGGCGCGGATTTTACGCCAGCGCGCGCCGTAGCGGGCGTTGATCTTCGGATCACGCTGATACTTCCGATAGTGTGCGTCTTCTGCCTTCGCGTGCTGCTCGCAGAAACGTTCGTGGGTGAGCTCAGGGCAACCAGGATGGGAGCACGGGGACGCTGGTTTGACCGGCATCGCTTGCTCCTTCCCACTGGATGTGGTGAAGCCCCAAGACTCCCGTGTGTGGGTTCTTGGGGCTTTTCCTACTTTTCAACCACCTACATCATTGCAGGCCGGAAACGGTAAATGCATCCGCCGTTCCTGACACCTTTTGGCGCAAGGGTGCAAAACCCTCACAAACGGCCATACAGAGCGGTCGCAAGACGAGCCAGCGCGCGCGACTTCTTCTGGTAGGCGGTCGTGCGCTCAACATAGAAGTGGTTGCAGATCTGCTGGACCGCATCATCCTGGGTACCCTCGCCGAGGAAGAACGCCTCCAACACCAACCGGTCATCCTCGGAGAGGATCTCCCATGCAGGCAGGAACCAGTCCATGTACTGGCGCGCCTCAGCGTATCGGGCTTTGTAGGTGTCGATGCGCTCGATCGTTGCAACGATGCTGTTCTCCGAAGCGTGAAGGTCGCCTGATGGCGGGGTGCCGTCCATACGTGGGGATGCGGGGCTAGCCGCATCCGCATAAGCCGCCTTGATCTGCTCGTCGGTACTCTCGATGATCTGTTCCATCACCGCATAATCCTGCAGAGCGGCGATCGCAGCTTTCCTTGTGTCGAGGTACTTCGTCATCACATGCATGACGACTCCTTCCTGCTTGTGGTTGTGAGTTCGGT
>NZ_JBHNPV010000040.1:0-49123 GCF_059082735.1 Actinotignum sp. usb-actsch-rep-73
CTGAAAGGTTATCGGTCAGCCACAACGTGGTGGTGAGTGATTACGGGTTCACGCTTTCCAGCTTCCACGTCGTTGGCGAGCTTTACGCGCCACACCATCTGAGCGACGAGGAGCGCTGCCAGTACCCAACCTGCGAGATGAGCGATCATGGATTCGGCAACGAAGATTAAAGCCATGGCAACCAATGTCGGAAGCAAGTCTTGGAACGCTTTCACAACGTATCCGCCGAAGGACGGCATATCGACGCCATCGGCGTCAGCAACTGACTTGACCATGAAGTTCGGACCATTGCCGATGTACGTCAATGCCCCGCAGAAGACTGCACCCAACGAAATCGGGACCAAGTAGTACTCGGGGACACCCGCGATCAGGGTTCCATCGCCACCCAGCGACTTCGCCATTTCGAAGAAAGTCATGTAGGTCGGGGCGTTATCCAAGATCGAGGACAGGCCGCCCGTGAAGATAAAGAAGGTAACGCGGTTCAGGGGGAGGTGCGGTGCAACCTGCTCCAAGAAGCGCAATGCCGGAGCCATCGTCGAGAAGATGCCGATGAACAGGGCTGCAACCTCAAGGATTGGGGCCCACGTAAAGGCATTGTCCTCGTAGCGGATCTTCTTAGAGCCCGCAAAGTAAGAGATTGCTGCGGCGCTGAGCATGACGATCTCGCGCCACGGCACCAGGTCTGCTCCATGCGCGTGGCCTTCAATGATCTCGTGAGCGTTCCACGAGGGGATCTTGGCAACGGCGACGATGACAATGGCGAAAAGAACCAGGTTGAAAGCACCGCGCAGGCGCAGTGGGGTGATCTGGGTATCGTCCCTGACGATTTGCGCTTGAGGCTCCGACGAGTAAAGCAGACGGTCGAGCGAGTAGTACATACCGAGCATCAGCACAAGTACGAACAACCATTCCTTCCACAGCTGGAATGTCCAGGTGAAGGGGACACCGTTCAAGAAGCCTAGGAACAGTGGCGGGTCGCCGAGAGGTGTCAGTATGCCACCGCAGTTAGCAACGATGAAGATTGTAAACAGCACGGTATGTACGCGGTGGGTACGTTCTTTATTCGTCGCAAGAAGAGGGCGAATCAGGAGCATTGCGGCGCCTGTCGTTCCGATGAAAGAGGCAAGCGTGCCACCGATAGCCAAGAAAACTGTGTTGTTCTTCGGGGTTGCGCGAATGTCACCTTCAAGGTGGATACCGCCGGAGATGATGAAGAGCGAAAGAAGCAGAGCAATGAACTGAACGTATTCAACACCGACGTCAATCAGCGCTTCATTTCCGATCATGTACACCATGAATGCCAGCGTGGGTAGGCCTAGAACGAGGGCAACCAGAAGCTGGCTGGAGTTACGTTCCCACCACTTGTGTGTGGCGGGGATGATCGGGAAGAGTGCAATGGATGCAAGCATTGCTACGAACGGCAGAAGAGACCACCATTGGAAGGTCATCGGGATCCTTGTCGTCGATTACTAGGGACAGGCACATATTCGTGCGTACCGTTTCAGCCTAACGTGAAACCGCAATATCTTGCCGAAGATGTCCGTTTTTGATGATTGTTAACACTTTGCCCTGAATGTTCGTCCAGATGTGATTGGGCACAAAAAGTGCCCCGAACAGGATTCGAACCTGCGACCTTTCGCTCCGGAGGCGAACGCTCTATCCACTGAGCTATCGGGGCTTAACGCATTGAGTCTAGCAAAGGTTGATGGTGGGTGAAGAATGGCGCTTGACTGCTTCACTTTCGTGCATAGGCGAACGCCCTGATGACGCTGAGGGGTGAGGAGTGTCATACTAGGGGAGTTGATTCGCTGATACCCAAGGAAGGGACACAATGCGCGTTCATATTGGAACAGACCACGCTGGCTATGAGCTGAAGGAAAAGGTCGTCGAGCACCTCAAGGAAAAAGGTTACGACGTTGTTGACCACGGTGCCCATGAGTACGACTCGCTGGACGACTACCCGCCGTTCTGCATTGAAGCAGCAGAAGCAGTGGTTGCAGATGCCGGTTCTCTGGGTGTCGTTATCGGTGGCTCCGGAAATGGTGAGCAAATGGCCGCGAACCGTGTGAAGGGTGTGCGCGCTGCGCTGGTGTGGAATGATTCGACCGCACGTCTTGCCCGCGAGCACAACAATGCGAACGTCGTCTCTGTTGGTGCGCGTCAGCACACCGTCGAAGAGTGCCTGGCATTCATCGATGCCTTCCTCGAAACCCCGTTCTCTGAAGATGAACGTCACCAGCGTCGTATTTCCGAAATGGATGATTACGACGAAGCGCATCGAAAGTGAGTGGTGTCGTTAGACGCTGAAACTCAATAGAATGGGGTCCCTCGGTTTTCCGAGGGACCCCATTCGCGTTGTCACAGGGCAAGTAGCTCAGTTGGGCCTGCCCCTAGATGTCGAATCCGAAGTAGGGAGCTAAGGTCAGCGCCACAAGGAAAATGTTGAGTGCCACGATTGCGACGGCAATCAGAGTTCCACAAACCTGCGTGATCATCGCATTCGAGTGCTCGCCCATAATCGAAGGCTGGCGCGTGTAGCGGATCAAAGGAAGAATCGCGAAGGGAATGCCGAAGGACAGGATGACTTGGGAGACGACCAATGCCCACGTCGGTTCTGCCCCTATGCCGAGGATGATGAGGGCGGGGATTAGCGTGATCAGTCGTCGCACAATCAGCGGGATCCGAATGTGAAGCAATCCGGCCATGATTTCTGAACCGGCGTATGCGCCAACGGATGTCGATGCTAGGCCTGACGCGAGGAGACCAACGGCGAAGATCATGGCAACGACCGGTCCAAGTGCGCTGGCGATTGCAGTGTGAGCACCTTCAATGGTGTCTGTTCCGCTGACCCCTGATAGTGCGGATGCTGCGAGAAGAAGCAGACCGATGTTGACGATTCCCGCCAATCCGAGTGCCCACACGATATCAATCCGGGTTGCTCGCAAGTAATGTTTCAGGTTCGCGCGAGGAGCTTTTTCGTCGTGGTCGTTCACCAGCGAGGAATGCAGGTAAATCGCGTGTGGCATCACGGTTGCGCCAAGCATGGACGCTGCGACGAGAACCGAGTCCGTGCCAGCAAATCGGGGGACGAGGCCGGCCACAACTGACGGGCCGTCTGGCGGAGCAATGGCCAGTCCTGCAAGGAATCCGATTGTGATGATGACCAAAAGGCCGATGATGACGCGTTCAAAGATCTTTTGTGTCCCGCTACCTTGCAGGGTTAACAACAATGTTGAAACGACACCGACAATGATTCCGCCGGTAAGAAGCGGGAGCCCGAAAAGGAGGTGAAGTGCTAGAGCTCCGCCGATGACTTCCGCTAAGTCAGTTGCGGCTGCAACGACTTCTGCTTGAAGCCAGTAGCCAATGCGTGCGCGTTTTTTCAAACGTGTGCCGAGAAGAGCGGGCAGTGATTGCCGCGTGACTAGGCCCAGCTTTGCGCTCAAGTATTGAATGAGCATTGCTGCAAGGTTGGATGCTAGAAGAACCCATACCAGCAGGTAGCTGTAGCGTGCGCCGGCGGTAATGTTTGCTGCAACATTCCCAGGGTCCACGTAGGCGATTGCCGCAACGAATGCAGGACCCAGCAGTGTCGCAAGCGACGGGTGATGGGTCTTTGATGTGCCTGGAGTATGCGACTGCATCTCCGTAGAATCAAGTTTCGGCATACCGGAACCCTAACGCGTTTTTATTGAGATGTCACTCAAGAATGAAGAGCATGAACACGCCAAAGCAACGCTAGACCAGCGTGACCAGGGATCAAGATTCGCTCGAAGCCTCGTCAACCTGATCGGTGGAGAGCACGGGGTAGGTAGCGAGCACGCAGACGTACTGGGCGAAGGCAATCCCGAAGACGACGAACCAGAAAAGCAAACGGATAGCCCACGGCAGTGAAATTGATGCCAGCACAAGCGGTCCAGCCACAACGAGCAACGCCAACAGAGTCCGATGAAGCTTCGCCGCGGATGCCAAAAGCGCAGCGCTGGCCAAACGCGGAAGATCTTTGACGCTTACGCGTCCCCTGTATGCCAAACGGTGAGCAAACATCGGCCAGACCCACACGTGCGTAAACGCTGCAATCAGCACCACAAACACAATCAGCGCACGAACGATCAATGCCATTGAGTGGGAAGCAAGATGCGTCGTCACAGACCACTCCCACAACAGTAGGGAGAAAAGAAGACCTTCAATAAGTGCAAGGAGAATCGCGGGCAACGCTGCCTTGCGGACAACCTGAGCGACGGCCGGGGCAATCGCCGTGGACTCGGAAGCAATCAAACGCAACGAAACCAGCGTCATCACACCAAGACCCACACCGAAAGTGACGACGGGTAGCGAAATGAGCAAACCGACAACGTTCGCCATCACAAGCGCCGCAATCCACGACAGCACCTGAGCGATTGACGAATCAGGCCCAAAACGTGAGCTCACTTGGCTTCTCCGCTCTGAACCAGGGGAGCAGTCGTGCCACCAGCATGAATCGTGGCGGGAACAAAGACGTGGCGGACCGGTGCGGAATCATTGATCTGCTCGAATAAGACATCGCAGGTCAGGCGAGCGATCTCAAGGGGAGGCTGAACGACAGTCGTCAGTTCAGGTTCGACAAACTGGCCGATCGTAATACCGTCAAAACCAATGATGGACATGTCATCAGGAATCGACAAACCCGCTTCGCGAATTGCGCGCATTGCACCAATCGCGAGAACATCCGCGATGGCAAAAATCGCGGTCACATCGGGACGCTCTTGAAGCAGGCGCTTCGCCAAGTGATATCCGTGTTCGTAGGTGTAGGGGTTCATCTGCTCGCGTGTTTCGAAGCGAATCAGATCGTCATCAAGCGGAATACCGGCATTTGAAAGAGCCTGTCGATAGCCGGTGATGCGCTGGGCGCCAACAGAAGCATCCCCTTCGGGAACGCCAAGGGCGGCAATCGTTGTATGCCCCAAGTCAATCAGGTGTTGGACAGCGCGGGTAGCTTCTTCTTGGTCATCAACGGCTACAGACGAATACGCCGAATCATCAACCTTGGGCAGACGTGACACCGTGGAAAGCACGAAAGGCATGTTGAACTTCTTGAAGACGGATGCTTCGTGGCGGAAAGAGCCGCCAAGGAAAATAGCTCCCGCCATCAGTTCTTCATCAACGATCTTCGTGGCCTCTTCGACTTCGTCAGCCCAGTGGGGGACCTTCACGACGGTCAGAAGATAGTTCTTTTCACGGACGATAGCTTCCAATGGATCGAGAACCTGTTGGAAGAACGGATTATCGATACCCTTGATGATCAGGGCAATCGCAGGATTGTGAGAGAGCTTGAGGAAGCGAGCGTGACGGTTGGGGCGATATCCCATCTGATCGGCGAGCGCCACAATGCGTTCGCGAGTGGAGTCGGAGATATCGGGCTTGTTATTGAGTGCACGAGACACTGTCACCACACCAACACCGGCGACTTTGGCGATGTCTTTAATCGTGGGGCGGGAATTCGAGGCTCGCATGATCGCCTTCGTTTCGCTCTCTAGAAAACGGGGGTTAAACGGTGCTCGCCCCTTATCGTGGGCCGTGTCACACCAAGTGTGGTGCGACGCATCTTCAGATAAGGGGCGAGTCCGTCATGAGTATGTTCAGCCCTTGACTGCGCCGGCGACGACGCCTTCAATGATGTGCTTCTGGCTGGACAGGTAGAAGATGATGATCGGAATGATCGCAAGAACGAGCATTGCCATCAACGCGCCCATGTCGTTTGAACCGCGCGAGCCGACCAGCTGCTGAACAACAACAGGGATCGTCTTGTACGGGGTCGACAGGCCAATAACCAAGTAGGGCAGAAGGTAGTCGTTCCAGACCCACATCGCGTTGAGGATCGCGACGGTGATCATTACGGGCTTCAGCATCGGCATAACGATGCGGAAGTAGTTCTGAACCGGACCGCACCCATCAATCATGGAGGCTTCTTCAATCTCCAGAGGAATTGACTTCACGAAGCCGGAGATGATGAAGACCGACAGGGGAGCACCAAAGCCCAGGTACAGCAGGATCATGCCGATTGGGTTGTCGAGGTGCAATATGTCAGCGATCTTGACGGTCGGGAACATGACCATCTGGAAAGGAACGATCATCGAGAAGACGAAGAAGAGGTAAAGCAGGTTCGTCCACCACGTCTTCACACGCGTAATGTAGTACGCGGTCATCGCGCAGAAGAAGACGATCAGAATCAAAGAACCGATCGTGATGAAGAATGACCAGCCTGCGGCGGCCAAGAACCCGGTCTGCTCGAGGCCCGTCACGTAGTTCTGAATACCGGCGAAGTAATCGCCCAGTGGCAGAGCAAACGGGTTATCAGAGATGAACAGACGGCCCTTGAACGAGTTCATCAAGATGAAGAACAGGGGGCCAAGGAACACCAGAGTCAGTGCGATCAAAACGATGTAGAGAATCGCCTTGCCGACGGGGTTAGAGCGTTCTTCCGTGGCAACGATGGGGGCAGCCTTTGTGCTCACGCTTCGACCTCCTTGCTACGGGTTGCGCGCAACTGAATGAATGCGATCACGGAAACGATGAGGAAGAAGATCACGGCCTTGGCTTGACCAACGCCCTCGAAACCGACGCGCGAGTAGAATGTGTTAACGATGTTCAGAGCAACCATCTCGGTCATGTCGAGCGGTTGGCCGTTCGTCAATGCGAGGTTCTGGTCGTAGAGCTTGAACGAGTTGGAAAGCGTCAGGAACAAGCAGATGGTGATCGACGGCATGACCATCGGGATGGTCACGTTACGAAGAATCGTCCACTTTCCTGCGCCATCGATTTCAGCTGCTTCAATGAGTTCCTTCGGAACACCCTGAAGACCGGCGATGTAGATGATCATCATGTAGCCGACCATCTGCCAGTTGATCAGGATGATCAAACCGACGAAGCCGTAGGTGGCATTGGTGACCAGCGTGGTTTGCCAGTGCAGCAAGAGTGCGTTCAGAATTGTCTGCCAGGTGTAGCCCAAGACGATGCCGCCGATCAGGTTCGGCATGAAGAAGACGGTACGGAAGAAGTTCGTACCCTTGAGCTTGCGGGTCAGTGCGTAGGCGATTGCGAATGCAAACACGTTGACCGTAATGATGGAAACAATTGTGATGGCGGCGGTGAAGATCAGAGCGGTAACGAAGCCCTGCTTGTCGCTGAATGCATCAATGTAGTTCTGAACGCCGACAAACGTCGCGTTGGTGACGGTCGTGAACTTCGCGAAGGACAGGTACAAACCGATTGCGAACGGGGCAAGGAACGCCAGCGTGTACGCAAGGAATGTGGGTCCGACGAAGAGCAACCCAAATTTCTTAAGAGCTTTAATCATGAAAAGTTCTTCCTTGAACTATGCGAAGGCGGGTGTGCGGGACCCGGTTGGTTCCCGCACACCCGTATTCGGCAGATTAGTGCGGAGCGTTAAGCTCAGGCGCCCTTTTCAGCTGCCCATCCGGTGGTGAAGGTTTCGACGACCTTGTCCCAATCCATCTGGCCTGCTGCGTACTGCGACAGGGCGGCACCGAAGTCATCCTTGAAGGTCTGGCTCGGGAAGGTGGTGAAGACCCACGGAATCGTGGTCAGCTCGGTGTTGGACAGGTAGGAAACAACTTCCTTTGCTAACGGATCGGCCGGCTGCTCAGCATCGGTGAAGGTGTTGAACGGCGGGATGAAGCCGAGGTCTTCGACCATGTACTTCTTGCCCTTTTCGGAGTTGATCAACCAGTTGACGAAGTCGATCGAAGCCTTCTGCTTGGCCTCGGAAACCTGAGAGTTGATCGAGAAGAAGTTCTCAGTGCCGATGTTCAAGCCCTGGGTTTCTTCGCCCTTGTGTCCGGTGTAGATCGGGAGCATCTTGACATCTTCAGGCTTGACAGTGTTGCCTTCGATGTCAGAAATCTGGCCGTATGCCCAGTTGCCATTCTGAACCATAGCGGCCTTGCCGAGGGCGAACTCAGCCATGGAGTCGTTGACTGCCTTGGAGGAAGCGAGCTTCGGATCAATGGTGGAATTCTGCAGGTAGAGATCGAAGATGTTCTTGAACTCATTGCCGTGCGAGAAGGTCATTTCTGCCTTGTCGTCCACGCCGTCGTCCTGGTACTCGAAATAGACGGGAAGGTCGGCGAGGTGCGTCTGCCAGCGCCAGTCTTCACCGGGCTTGAGTGAGGTTGAAGCAAAGACGCCGTCGATGCCGAGCTCGTCCTTGCGGGCCTGCATGTCCTCAACAACAGTCTTCAGCGTGGCGAAGTTGTTGATTTCTTCCATCGAGGAAGCCTTCGCGCCGGAGAGGGCGAAGTACTTGTCCATGATGGACTGGTTGTAGATGATGCCATAGCCTTCGACGACGTAAGGAACGCCGTAGACCTTGCCATCTTCACCCTTGACTGCCATTGATGGGTCAAGGAGAGCCTTGTTGAAGTCGGTGTCGGTCAGGTCGGCGGTATAGTCCTGCCAGTTCTTCAGGCCGATGGGGCCGTTGATCTGGAACAGGGTCGGAGCGTCTGACTTGGCGATTTCAGACTTGAGGGTCTGTTCGTAGGTGCCGGAAGCTGCCGTGACGACCTTGACCTCGACGCCGGTTTCCTCGGTGTACGCCTTGGCGATTTCCTGCCAGGTGGCATCGGATTCAGGCTTGAAGTTCAGGTAGTAGACGGAGCCGGTGGTGTCATCGGCTGAATCTGAACCTGACGAGCAAGCTGCCAGAGTAGAAAGGGCGGCGGCTGCTGCAACGGATGCTGCGGCGACCTTCATGAACTTCGACATCGCAGGTGTCCTCCTTTGGACGCTTCGAGTTCGTGACGCTACCTGAAGTGCGTCAAGTTGATGCGATAGCGGGGGGCTACGTCTGAAGAATTGTTATCTCCGTCGGTAACGTTTCCGGTGATAGTGAGCATAGGACGATGAAGGCGTTTGCGTCCACATTTTTAAAAGATTGTCAGGTCACAATTTGGTGACGAAAAAATGGCTTGGTTGAGTCATTTAATGGCTGTCGGGTTGTTTTTAAATCATTTACGGATACGTTACCGGTAACGATTCCGTTCCTGACCTGCAGATTTGCTTTCAACTCGTCCTATTTCACCTCGGTGCGCGTAGCTAATCGGGGACGAAAACAACTACCCTAGAAGGCGTGACTCCAGAAGAACTTGCACTTGTTATTCGTCAGGCCATCATCGCTGCTATCGATAATGGTTCGCTTACCCTGAATGCTGAAGACGTTCCCGACCCTGTGAAGGTTGAGCGTCCGCGCAACCGCGACCATGGCGATTGGGCAACCAATATCGCGATGCAACTGGGCAAGAAGGCCGGCATGGCGCCTCGTGACTTCGCGCAGCTTCTCACTTCCGCACTTGTCTCAGTTGAGGGAATCGACGAGGCCGAGATCGCAGGACCGGGCTTTATTAACATTCGGCTCGGTGCCGCATCTGCTGGTGAACTTGCTCGAACGATCCTCGAAGCTGGCGATGCCTATGGCACCGGAGACAAGCTTGCTGGCAAGCACGTGAACCTCGAATACGTGTCCGCAAACCCGACCGGTCCGGTTCACCTTGGCGGTGCTCGCTGGGCAGCTGTCGGTGACTCGCTTGCTCGTCTGATGGTTGCAGCGGGTGCACAGGTAACCCGCGAGTACTACTTCAACGATCACGGTTCGCAGATTGATCGCTTCGCGCGTTCCCTCTATGCCCGTGCAATGGGTCAAGAAGCGCCTGAAGACGGCTACGGTGGCCAGTACATCGCCGATATTGCTGCCCAGGTGCGTGCCGATGCGGCTACGGCCGCTCAGCCTGATCCTGTCACCCTCGAAACTGAAGAGGCTGTTGAAGTCTTCCGCGCTCGTGGCGTAGAGCTGATGTTCGGCGAGATCAAACAGCGCTTATCTGACTTCCGTTCTGAGTTCGATGTCTTCTTCCACGAAGACTCTCTCCACGAATCAGGGGCAGTCGCTCGTGCGATTGAAACCCTGCGCGAACGCGGAGAGGTCTTCGACCAAGATGGCGCCGTGTGGTTGCGCACTACCAAGTACGGTGACGACAAGGATCGTGTCCTCATTAAATCGGATGGTCAGGCCGCCTACTTCGCTGGAGACGTTGCCTACTACTTGGATAAGCGTCAGCGTGGCGCAGACGTCGCAATCTACCTGCTCGGTGCTGACCACCACGGTTACATCGGTCGCATGATGGCAATGTGTGAAGCCTTCGGTGATAAGCCGGGTGAGAACATGCAGATCCTCATCGGTCAGATGGTGAACTTGGTGAAGGATGGCAAGCCGGTTCGTATGTCGAAGCGTGCGGGCACGATCGTGACTCTTGATGACCTTGTTGATGCTGTGGGTGTCGATGCGGCCCGCTACTCGCTGGTCCGCGTTTCGATGGACTCCAACCTCGACATCGACCTTGACCTGCTGTCATCGCACACGAATGAAAACCCCGTCTACTACGTCCAATACGCACATGCTCGTACTCGTAACGTTGCGCGCAATGCCGCCGAACACGGCGTGACGCGCGAAGCTGGATTCGAGCCCTCAGCTCTCGATACGCAGGCGGATTCGGATCTTCTGGGTGTGCTTGCCCAGTTCCCTGCCCAGGTCGCCCAGGCTGCTGAGCTACGTGAACCGCACCGTGTCGCCCGCTACCTCGAGGCTCTCGCTGCTACATACCACACGTGGTACGGCCAGTGCCGCGTCACTCCTCGTGGAGATGATCCAGTCGATGCGGGTCACGTTGCCCGCCTCTGGCTGAATGATGCCGTGGCGCAGGTTCTGCGTACCGGCCTTGGCCTGTTGGGCGTCGCTGCTCCGGAACGGATGTGACGTGGGGGAAGCGCCAGCATCGTTTGACGCCCGCCCCATCGGGGACCTGATTTGCCCAGAGCCCGATCAACGGCCCGACATGTGGCCTTGGTCGGCCAAGCGCCTTGACAATGGTGTTCTAGAAATCGGTGGAGTTTCTTTGACGGACCTTGCCGATGGCTTTGCCACGCCCGCGTTTGTCCTCGATCGCGCTGATCTTGCTGGACGCGCGAATGTCTGGGCGACCGCGATGGCCGAAGAATTCTGGGACGGCTACGGAATGAATGGCGGTGACGCCTTCTACGCCGGCAAGGCATTCCTTTCATCCGACGTAGTCCGTGTCGTCACGGACGCAGGGATGGGAGTCGATACGGCTTCCCTCGGCGAGCTGACAATGGTGTTGCGCTCCGGCGTAAACCCCGCCAAAGTGGGGTTGCACGGGAACAACAAGCTTGATAGCGAAATCGAACGTGCGCTGTTGGCAGGCAACAAAGAAGGTATCGAGCGAATCTTCATCGATTCCCTCTACGAAGTCGGCCAGCTCGAACGCATCGCTCAGAAGCTGGGCGTCGTCGCACGTGTCATGGTGCGCGTGAAGACGGGTGTGCGTGCGGGCGGAAACGAATACATTTCCACCGGGCACGAGGATCAGAAGTTCGGCGTTGGTGCCTTCGATGGTCAGCTTGACGAGGTCGTTGACTCGATTGCCTCCTCGGATCATCTTGAGTTGCGAGGCCTGCACTCGCATATCGGCTCGCAGATCATCGGCATTGACGCATTCGTTGAAGCGGCTACGATTATCTGCCGGCTGGCGAAGCAGATCCAGGAGCGTACCGGCCTGACAATTCCCGATATTGATCTTGGCGGTGGGGCTGGCGTTGCCTACACGGGTGATGACGAAACACCGACTTCGCCTATTGAGATAGCGCGCGCAATTGCGGGTGCAGTGCGTGACGCGTGCGCTGAGCTGGACTTCCCCGTTCCGCACGTTTCAGTTGAGCCTGGGCGTTCGGTTGTTGGACCCGCGATGGTGAGCCTCTATCGCGTTGGGGCCGTAAAAGACGCGACCCTAGGAGATGGCCTGAAGCGTCGCTACATCGCGGTCGATGGGGGGATGGCTGACAATATTCGACCGGCTTTATACGGGGCACGCTACACGGCGACGCTCGCGAATCGTGTTTCCGATGTCGAACCAGTGCGCTCGCGAATCGTGGGCAAGCACTGCGAGAGCGGCGACGTTATCGTCTGGGATGTTGATCTTCCGAGTGATGTGCACGCCGGGGACCTTCTCGTTATCCCGGTGACCGGTGCCTACGGTTATTCGATGGCATCGAACTACAATATGTTGACCAAACCGGGTGTCATTGCTGTTGAAAGCGGTCAGGCGCGTTGGATCATGCGTCCTCAAACCATTGATGACCTGCTGGAACTCGATACTGGACTTGCCAGCCTTGCCACCGCCAACGACACGTAGGGGCGAATTCTTCAGCGTATGTCGTTCATGTTTTTCCTTAAAGAAGATCAGCTTACTGTTGAGTCACGCACGTGAAAAGGAAAGGATGCGCAGTGCGTTCATGATCGGCCTATTCAACGACTGCTACGACGGTTTTCAATCCTGATTTCACCATGTGGTGGTGCGAGTCATGCCTGCGCCTCGTTGAGCACCTTGAGTGGGAATTATCGACGAGGTTTCGCGCGCGATGTCGGCTTCGCGCTCATCGGGTCTTCAGGCCATAGATGCTTGGGATAACGACCCCGTAGCTGGGATCGCACCTGCTGGTAAGGCCCTGCCCAAAAACTTGCGAGGTCTGATGTGACGGCAGTGGGTCTGCCCGCGGGGTCCGTCAAGTGAATAAGAAGGGGAAGACGCCCGTTGGCGAAGGTGGGCGTTACAGTCCAACCGAAGGCTTCCTGTACCCGCAGTGTCACCGTTGGAGTGCCAGTTGACCAGTCGATTTTCCTTCGCTCTCCGGTGGGAATCTTAATGTCGGCGGGAGCCCACTCGTCGAAAGAACCCGCATGCCGCCAAGGGATCAAGCTCCTGATGAGCGACGCAGTGTCAATCCTGGCGATCGATTCGCCCTCTGCCAACGCGGAAATGAAGGGAGCACACCACGAGTCAGCGTCGGCAATCAGCGCATCATCGCTCACGTCGGGCCACATATCGGGCGCTACCGCGTGCAACGCTGAGAGACGAGCGCGCATATGTGTCGCAGACTCAGTCCACTTCAGCATTGAAAGACCGTGGGTGGTGAACTCATTGGTGAGTAGGCGCATGACATCCTCAGGGCTGGGCTTCACATTGCGTGGTTGCCCAAGTGCAATGACGCCAAGCATTGTGGTTGCGGTTGCGCGGATTCTTCCACCGCTGAGCGTGCAGTCCGTGCGCTCCGTGATGAGTGAGTGTCCTAGGGATAGTGCGTCTTCGGCGCTAATCGGAACAGCCGCTCGAATGAGACCATCGGCTCGGCCGACACTGCGCGTCACATCCGTGATTGCCAGCCAATCGCTTCCCGCCAGTGGAGACGAAGGTGGGAGGGAAGCTCCCTGCCCGTCAGCAAAAAGATAGGTTCCGCTTTGTCCACCTCGCGCGCGAGCAATCCACGTTGGGTGAGCAAGCCCAGCAACGAGGCCAATCGCCTCTTCGTCAGAGAGCCTACCGGGGTCGGAATGGGGATCCGCCCAGTGTTCGAGGCGCTTTGAAGACTGACGTACCCGACGGGCAATATCGGCGTGCCCCGCCTTCAATCGTCGAGCAAAATGTGCCAGGTCACCG
Source organism: Actinotignum sp. usb-actsch-rep-73 (assembly GCF_059082735.1). NCBI lineage: Bacteria > Bacillati > Actinomycetota > Actinomycetes > Actinomycetales > Actinomycetaceae > Actinotignum > Actinotignum sp. usb-actsch-rep-73. The sequence continues at coordinate 13,566 of NZ_JBHNPV010000040.1, forward strand.
TTGCCAACTCGAGGATTCTCACCGAGAAGAGCGACAAAGTATGCGGCGCGTTTACTCCCGATCAGTGGTGAAGCGGCAATCAAAGCCTTCCCGAGGAAAGGGGAAACAGGCATTCGAGCAACGCGACGACCAAGTGTCGTCGGAGAATAATTGTCGTCCACAAGGTCTGCGGCGTGGAGGCGCTCGTGGGCACGCTTTAATGCTCCAGGCGGGGCTGGGTCAATAAGCGCCAACGCATCCAAACCACCACTGGTCCAGCAACGCGCTTGAAGCTCAGCGTCTGCAAGATCCGTCGACAGGATTTCCGGGGTGATCTGGTCGGGTCTGCGCGCGAAACTCACCTGATCAAAGCAGCGATACACCGTGCCCGGCCCGAGTCTGGCAGAGCGCCCAGCACGCTGATCACAACTCGCGCGAGGCGCTGGAACTGTTATCAATGAACCTGCATCGCGTTGAACGTCATACGACGGAACGCGTGCAAGACCAGAATCCACAACACATCCAATGCTCGGCACGGTCAAAGACGACTCTGCGATCGACGTTGTAATAATGATCCGTCGGACTTTCTGACTATCGTCGACGCTCAGAATCGCGTCTTGCTGTCCGGGAGCGAGGTGCCCGTGCAGGCCCCGCACATCCATCATGACCCCGCCAACTTCGTGGAGGCCGAACCCTCCTAAAGCCTGGGCGGCCTCGTCGATTTCTTTGGTGCCGGGCACGAAAACGAGGATGTCGGAATTGGTCTGGCTGACCGCTTGGCGCGTGACTGACGCGATGTGCGAGATGAACTCACGCGCGACCACCACATTCCCGCTACTTGTCGTTGCAAGAGGTTGGGTAGACGGCGCCATCCAATGCGTCGTGATCGGATGCAGTGCTCCGGGAACATCAACAACGTTGACCTCATTGAGGACGCCGCCAAGGAACGAAGCCAAACGATCAGCATTCAAAGTTGCTGATGTGAGAGTCAGGTGAAGATCTGGGCGTAGGACGCTCATCGTGTCCACGATGAACGCAAGCGACAGATCCGTTTCAAGATGGCGCTCGTGGAACTCATCGATGACCACGGCGCCAACGTCTTCAAGCTCCGGATCGCCCTGTAGGCGACGAAGCATAATACCGGGCGTGACAAATTCGACCCGAGTACGGTCGGAGACCTTGACGTCGCCTCGTACTCGATATCCGGACGTGTCACCCACCTTTTCGCCGAGGAGCCAAGCAAGACGGCGAGCAGCACTACGCACCGCGATCTGGCGTGGCGCACACACGATCACACGAGTATCGAGGATCGCTTCAAGAAGAGGAGGAAGCAAAGTCGTCTTACCGGAGCCAGGCGGAGAAGAAAGAACTAGGGCATGACCTGGCTTGATTGAAGGTGCAATGCGATCCAAAGCGTTGGCGATAGGCAGGCGTGGCAGGTTAGCCAGGAGGGGATCGCACGCACTCATGGGATAAGTATGACGTGAAGTCGCTAGACTGTGGAATACGAAGAAAGAAAGGGAGCATCAGTGACAGACCCTGACGTTGCGCGAATTGTCGCATCAACCCGTCACATTTCAATCCCTGCTGACCTTGATCCTCTGATGCTACTTGGTACATCAGATCAGGTGTTGCGCGCTCTGGAACACGGTTTCCCGCGCGTGAACTTCCACGTCATCGGCCGCGATATTTCGCTCACCGGCTTTTCTGCGGATCTTGGTGTTGCCGGCGACTTGATCGAAGAACTGATTTCTTTGGCGAAGAAGGGGCAGCCACTGGATGCGCAGGCAGTCGAGCACGCCATCTCACTGCTGACCCGAACATTCGCAACGCCCGCTGTTTCCGACGAAATTCTTTCCGTCCGTGGTCGGTCTATCCGCCCGAAGTCTGCTGGTCAGAAGGCCTATGTTGATGCGATTGATCGGTCGACGATAGTCTTCGGACTCGGCCCGGCGGGTACGGGTAAAACCTATCTTGCGATGGCAGCCGGCGTGCAACGTCTGCTTTCCGGGCAGGTCAAGCGCATTGTGCTGACCCGTCCTGCGGTGGAAGCGGGGGAGAACCTCGGTTTCCTGCCCGGTTCCCTGACCGACAAGATCGACCCGTATCTGCGTCCGCTCTACGATGCGCTGAAAGACATGCTCGATCCCGAGGTCCTGCCGAAACTCATGGCTGCGGGCACAATCGAAGTCGCCCCTCTGGCGTACATGCGCGGTCGCACGCTGAACGACTCCTTCATCATCTTGGATGAGGCGCAGAATACGACGCCGAACCAGATGAAAATGTTTTTGACGAGGCTCGGATTCAACTCTCAGATTGTTGTCACTGGCGACGCGTCTCAGGTGGATTTACCGGGTGCTGGTCAATCCGGTCTTGCGGTCATCTCGAAGATCCTGAGTGACATCGACGGAATTGAATTCTGCTACCTGACCAGCGCAGACGTAGTGCGTCATCAGCTGGTCGGAGTAATCATAGACGCCTACGAGCGTTGGGAAGACCGCCTGAGCGCTCAACGCTCCATATCTGGGCGAACACGTACGAATGTTTCGCGCTCACGCGCAGTTCGGACGGGCAGGCTGTCATCTGATCGATCACGCACTGGTCACTACCGAGGAGGAACCGATGACTGAAGTCATCAACGAAACTGATTTCGTCATTGACGGGAGCGAATTCGCAGCTCTTGCTGACCACGTGCTGACGCAGATGCACGTTGCCACCGACGTTGAACTGAACATTCTGTTCATCAATCCAGAGCCGATGGAAGACCTGCATTTGCGCTGGCTTGATCTTCCTGGACCGACCGACGTGATGAGCTTCCCGATGGACGAGCTCCGCCCGGGAAGTGCCGACAACCCGACTCCGTCGGGAACGCTTGGTGATATCTGCATTTGCCCGCAGGTCGCCCAGAAACAGGCACTTGAAGCCGGTCACGCGATGGTTGAAGAAATGCTGATGCTGGCCACCCACGGCATGTTGCATCTGCTCGGCTACGATCATGCAGAAGAAGATGAAAAGAAAGTCATGTTTGACCTGCAACGCAAGCTACTGCTGACTTTCCTGGCAACTCGATGACCTCTTCCACCACCTCACTTCCTCTTCCTGCTCTGATCATCATCGCGGTTGTCGGGCTTTTCTTAGCTGCGATGCTTCAGTCGATCGAGGTTGCGTTTTCTCGTATGTCGATTGCGCGTGCAACGGATCTGGTTGAAGAAGAACGCCAGAATGCTTCCGCACTGTTGGCTCTGCTGAACCATCGCAGGCGGGCGACGCTTGTTTTGCGTGGTTTTCGCACGTTTTTCCAAGTGATTGTTGCCGTCTCATTGACGCTTGCGTTTTCTGCGATGTCGTTGGCGTGGTGGGCGACAGCTCTCGTTGCTTTACTAGCGATCACCTTCGTCCATTTCGTCTTCATTTCGCTTGCTCCCTCCCGTTGGGGACAGCGCAGTCCAGAGAAGATTGCTCTGTCGGGAGCACCGTTGGTCTCCTCCCTTGTTACTTTGACAAGATTCCTCGACCCTCTTGTTGAAGCCATCCGTGGGCGTCTTCCCGCATCTGGCCTGACGGAAGCCGAAGCGCGCGCCGAAATGGCAAATGACCTGCGTGAAATGGTCGACCAGGTGGGTGAAACCGAAGGACTTGAAGACGAAGATCGCGCAATGTTGCGGTCCGTTCTGGACCTGGGGCATACGCTTGTCCGCGAAGTGATGGTTCCCAGAACTGAAATGGTGACCGCCCCGGCGGATCTTCCCGCTCATAAGGCCTTGCGCCTGTTTGTCCGCTCGGGCTTTTCACGTATTCCTGTTGAAGGTGACGATGTCGATGACATTCGTGGCATCCTCTACTTCAAGGATGTTGTTGCCCGCTTGCAGACCTACGGGGCGGACATGGACCAGGTGGCAGAGCAGATGATGCGCCCGGTCGAGTTCACCGTCGAAATGAAGCCCGCAGACGATCTGCTTCGTCTGATGCAAGCAGACCACTTCCATATGGCGATCGTCATCGATGAATACGGTGGAGTAGCGGGGCTGGTGACCCTTGAGGACCTCATTGAAGAAGTCGTCGGTGACCTCACCGACGAACATGACAAGGGAATTATTGAGCCCGAACAACGTGACGACGGATCGTGGCGTGTACCTGCACGCTATCCAATTACCGAGCTTGGCGAGCTTTTCGACCTTGAACTTGAAGATGACGACGTGGACTCTGTCGGTGGTTTGCTTGCAAAGGCATTGGGGCGCGTCCCTCTTCCCGGGGCGCAGGGTGACGCATTAGGCATCCACATGCTCGCCGAAGAAGCACGAGGACGCCGTCGCCAAGTTGGTACGATTGTGTGTTCGCTACTCGTGGCGAGCGATGAATCGACCGAAGAAACCAGTGAGGACGCATAATGCATTTCCCCAGCGACGACGAGCTGATGGCAGGCCCGAACGCGTTCGAAAGCGACGAAGTGTGTGTCGATGACAGTGATATTGATGCTGGCGAACTACGCGCATCGGGGGACGAGGTCGCGCACACCACTGAGTTCGATGACGTTGATGACGCGGATAGCCAGGCCTTCGATGACGTCGATCTCGACGACGCAAGTGACATTGACCCCGAAGACGTGTTTGCTGTCGTTGAGGGAATGAAAGCTCTGCGCGACGAAACGAACGTGGGCACCGGCCTGATGATCCCAGACTTTCCGGAGGACTTCCGCGCGGGATTTGTCTCTATCGTGGGTCGTCCGAACGTAGGTAAATCAACGCTGACAAACGCGCTTGTCGGCCAGAAGATTGCGATCACATCGGGTCGTCCTGAAACGACGCGTCACAATATTCGTGGCATCGTCCACGGTGAAAAGAGCCAGCTGGTTTTAGTTGATACCCCCGGATATCACCGTCCGCGAACGCTTTTGGGTAAGCGCCTGAATGACATGGTTCGCGAGGCGCTCGCGGAAGTTGATGTCGTCGTCTTCTGTTTGCCTGCTGACCAGCGTATTGGTCCTGGCGACAAGTTCATTGCCCGCGAATTGAAGGACGTTCGTCGTCCGATTATTGCTGTTGCGACGAAGTGCGATCTGGTGAGTCGAGAGCGCCTGATGAAACACCTGCTGTCGATTGACAAGATGGGTGATTTCGCGGCGATCGTTCCCGTCAGTGCTTTTGACGGAAATGGCGTTGACCAGTTGCTTGATGTGCTGACGAAGACGGTTCCGCTCTCCCCACCGCTCTACCCAGATGGGGATGTGACCGATGAATCGCGTGACACTCTGATTGCGGAGTTCATTCGCGAAGCTGCACTTGAAGGGGTCCGTGATGAGCTTCCGCACTCGCTTGCAGTTCAGGTTGAAGAGATCGTTGCCAGGCCTCGACGGCAGGGTGATACTCGTCCACCGCTCATGAACGTGCACGTCAACGTTTATGTTGAACGCGATTCTCAGAAGGCCATCATCATTGGTAAGAAGGGATCACGCCTGAAAGAGATTGGCTCAAAGTCGCGTCCTTTGATCGAGGACTTGCTGAAAGCGCGTGTGTATTTGGATCTGCATGTGCGAACGGCGAAAGACTGGCAGTCAGATCCGAAAATGTTGGGACGTCTCGGGTTCTAGATGAAGAGCGATTACTCTTCTAGCTCCGCGACGGTTGTTGCTCTAGGAGGTAATGCTCTAGGGCAGACACCCGACGATCAGTTGCACCTGTTGCGTCAGGCTGCGCCAGTCTTGGTGAGTTTGGCTGATGCGGGCCCTCTTGTGATCGCTCACGGGAATGGACCCCAGGTTGGTCAGATCACGCGTGCGTTTTCACTGGGCGTTGCAGCTGACCCCGGTGTGCCCGACGTTGATCTTCCAGAGATGGTTGCGATGAGCCAAGGCTACATCGGCGAGCACCTGGTGCGTTCAATCGACGAGGCTGGGGCGAGGCGCGGATATTCCGGCAAAGTAGTCGCTCTTCTGACTCGTGTGGAAGTCGATCCCAATGATCCAGCATTTGCTGACCCGACTAAACCGATCGGTCAGTTTCTGACTCGGGAAATGGCAGAACAGCGGATGAAGGAAGAGCCCGGATCCGTGTACCGCGAGGATGCTGGGCGTGGATTTAGGAAGTATGTTGCCTCTCCATTGCCACATCGGATCGTTGAAATTGAGGCGGTTCAAGCTCTGACAAACGCCGGCTTCATCGTCATCGCTTCAGGCGGTGGCGGTATCCCAATTATTCGCACCGACTATGGAATGAAAGCCGTGGACGCGGTTATCGACAAGGATCGAAGCGCAGCTCTCATGGCTGATGAGTTGGGAGCCTCTGCTCTGGTTATTCTGACTGCAGTTCCGGCGGTTGCTGCGGGGTGGGGAACACCAATGCAACACTGGCTTCACCACATTTCTTTGGATGAAGGGCGTGCTCTGATTGAGTCGGGGGAACTTGCTGAAGGTTCCATGCGCCCCAAAGTTGAAGCAATCGTTGACTTCGTATCGAAGGCCCCGGCTGGTACGGTTCGCCGTGGTGTCATTTGCGCGTTGGCGGATGCTGATAGAGCTCTGAGCGGTGAAGTGGGAACAACCATCACCTCGGTGTGACCAATGGTTAAACGCGCGTTGCTACGATGCTCGGGACAATAGAGCCATAACATCTTTGACGATTATTGGTCTTGCTGCGACGATCTTTACACTCTTCTGCACTGTTTCATCTTCTCTGTGGAAGCCTTTGCCTGGGAAGGGTCGCCCCCGCGCGTTCATTCTTCGGCGATAGCGCTGAAGAAACGCGAAAGTACGCGTTCTACGCCTACAACCAGGGCACGTTCCCCTTGATTGCGTGGCCGGCCTCGTGATTGGGTTGGCGATCTGAAAGGCGAAAATGTCCACATAACGAAGCGGACGCGTACGCTTACCCCCGTCTGTCATACGCTACGAGGCATGAGCCGAGAATGGATGCTCCTGCTTCTTTGCCGTGACGAGGCCTGAAAGGGTCGAAACCTCGCCACGGCTCAACGTGTTTCGACCCGACGCCCACCGATAACCGGGCGAATCAGGATAGCGAAGAAAGAAACACAATGAAGACGACTGGAAACGTCCCCACTCCTGCTGGCTCGCACATGCCGATTGCGAAGTACAAGCCGTTCCTCGACACGAACCCCGTTGTTCTGGACGACCGCAGGTGGCCCTCGAATCGGATTACTCACGCACCTCGCTGGATGTCGACGGACCTGCGCGACGGTAACCAGGCACTGATTGAGCCGATGGACCCGGTTCGTAAGCGCAAGATGTTCGACCTGTTGGTCAGTCGCGGATACAAGGAGATCGAAATCGGTTTCCCCGCAGCATCGCAGACTGACTTTGATTTCGTGCGATCCCTGATTGACGAAGATGCCGTGCCGGACGATGTGACGATTTCGGTTCTGACCCAGTCTCGCCCTGAAATCATCGAGCGCACCCTTGATGCCCTCGTCGGTTTCCCGCGCGCGACCGTCCACCTGTACAACGCGACGTCGCCACTGTTCCGCGAGCTCGTCTTCGGCAATGACAAGGCACAAACGATCGACTTGGCTGTCTTTGGTGCACGCGAAGTGGTGGCGCAGGCAGAAAAGCGTCTGGGCGATGAAACGATCTTCGGCTTCGAATACTCGCCCGAAATCTTCGTGGATACCGAACTCGACTTTGCTCTCGAAATCTGCGAATCCGTTATGGATATTTGGCAGCCCGAAGACGACCGCGAAATCATCTTGAACCTGCCAGCAACCGTTGAACGTGCAACGCCGAACGTTTATGCCGACCAGATCGAATACATGGCACGCAACCTCAGCCGTCGCGACAACATTGCGATCAGCGTGCACCCGCACAATGACCGTGGAACCGGCGTTGCTGCGGCTGAATTGGCATTGCTCGCCGGTGCAGACCGCGTGGAAGGTTGCTTGCTCGGCCAGGGTGAACGCACCGGTAACGTTGACCTGTTGACCCTGGGGCTCAACCTGTTCAGCCAAGGCATTGACCCGGGTGTTGACCTGACGAATATCGATGAGATCCGTCAGACCGTCGAATACTGCACGTCGATGGAAACGTCACCGCGTGCACCTTACGTGGGTGACCTCGTCTACACTTCTTTCTCCGGATCGCACCAGGATGCGATTAAGAAGGGCTTCGTCGCCCGCAAGAAGAAAGTTGGAGAAGCTGGCGGTGACGAAAATGCAGTGGTGTGGGAGTTGCCCTACTTGCCGATCGACCCGCACGATGTGGGTCGTTCCTACGAGGCCGTTGTCCGCGTGAACTCGCAGTCCGGCAAGGGTGGCGTCGCCTACCTCATGTCGACCACTCACAATCTGGAACTGCCACGTCGTCTGCAGATCGAGTTCTCTCGCATCGTTCAGCGACACACGGACTCCTACGGTGGCGAGATCGACGGCGATACCCTCTGGCAGATCTTCGCCGATGAATACCTGCCGAACTCGGCAGCGAAGAACCTCACCGCCTGGGGTCGCTTCGAACTCGGAGCTTCTCACGTGACGACTAACGCCGACGAGCAGGTTGATCTGAAGGTGACACTGACGGATCAGGGTGAGCCCGTCGAGGTCAAGGCACACGCCGGCGGTCCGATCGAAGCATTCGTCAAGGCACTCGGCCAGTTTGACGTGGATGTCCGCGTCCTCGACTATTCCGAACATGCGATGAGCCAGGGCGGTGACGCGAAGGCAGCGTCCTATGTTGAAGCCGCCGTCAACGACCAAATCCTCTGGGGTGTCGGTATCGATTCGTCGATTACGCGCGCAACCTATAAAGCAGTTATTTCTGCGGTGAACAGGGCTTTGCGCTGACATACAGGGGAGAAACGGGGCGGGTACGACCACTTCGTTCCCGCCCCGGCCATTTTCCAGTCGCCGTTTTCTCTCTGCAATTTCAGCCAGGGACTCGACAGTCGCCTCGTCCCCGCATTACATAACGCGCCATTAATGCACCGAAGTGGGACAATTTCACCGTGATGAGAACGTATCGAGACGAAGCGATCGTGCTTCGCACCCACAAACTGGGGGAGGCCGACAGGATCATCACACTGCTCACCGCGAATAACGGTCTGGTTCGCGCAGTCGGTAAGGGCATACGCAGAACAACGTCGAAGATGGGCGCGCGTCTTGAACCATTCGGCGTGATTGACGTGCAACTTCATCGCGGGAGGAACCTCGACATCATTACCCAAGCTGAAGTCATTACCCAGTACGGTGACGCGTTATCGAAAGATTTTGAGCTGTATGCCCGCGCATGTGTCATGATCGAGATCGCAGAGAAACTGACTGCTGATTCTGATGATGGAGTGCGCTCCCAACATCTTCTGCTGATCGGTGCTCTCTACGCTCTTGCACACGTGCGTCACGACCCCAATCTGGTGCTCGCATCGTATATTCTCCGCGCGCTTGCGATAGCCGGCTGGGCACCTTCGTTCTTCGATTGTGCCGTGTGCGGAGCCCAGGGGCCACACGCTGCTTTCTCCATTCAGGAAGGCGGTGCCGTCTGCGAAAACTGCCGACCCGTCGGAGCGTCAGCTCCCTCTTTCGAAGCAATGGAATTGATGGGGGACCTGCTGTCCGGAGAGTGGGGCCGAGCCGATAACTCGCCGGATTTCGCTCGCATTGAGGCATACGGGCTTGTCAACGCCTATGCTCAATGGCACGTTGAACATCGCATTCGTTCATTGCGGGTCCTTGAAAGGAACAGTTGATGGCACCTGAAGCGAATCTGACACCGATGGATCGAGCCGGTGGGGATCCCAGCGCGCCTCTGACCGGGCCGGGTCAGTGGCATCAGCCTGTTCCCGAATTTACTACTGGGGAAGTGCCCGCGCACGTTGCGCTGATCATGGATGGTAACGGCCGTTGGGCGAATTCACGAGGCCTCGCGCGCACCGAAGGACACCGCGCCGGTGAATATGCGCTGATGGATACGATCGCGGGTGCCATTGATGCGGGAGTCCGCTACCTGTCGGTGTACACGTTCTCCACGGAAAACTGGAAGCGGAGCCCAGCAGAGGTCCGTTTCATCATGAATTACGCGACCGACGTTCTTGCTCGCCGTACCGATCAACTGAATGACTGGGGAGTCCACGTGCGCTGGAGTGGGCGTGAACCCCGCCTATGGAAGTCCGTCGTGAAGGCCCTGTTGAAGGCAGACGAAGCCACGAAAGATAACTCCACACTGGACCTCATCATGTGCGTGAACTATGGCGGGCGTGCAGAGATCGCTGATGCTGCGCGAGATATCGCTAGGCAGGTCGCAGCGGGAAAGCTCCGCCCAGATGGCGTGACAGAAAAGTCATTTGCCCATCACCTGTATCTGCCCGATGTTCCTGACGTTGACCTGATGATTCGCACGTCGGGGGAGAAGCGCATCTCCAACTACCTGCTCTGGCAGATGGCGTACTCGGAAATGATGTTCATTGATACGCCGTGGCCTGCGTTCGATCGTGAAGTGCTGTGGGACTGTCTGCTCGAATACGCAGGGCGTGACCGCCGATTCGGGGGAGCGATTGATCAGGTGGGGTCGGCCTCGTAAAAACGAGTCAGTCGACGCGGACGGTAGCAGGCTCGCTGGAGGTGCGCTTGCGCCATGCAATGACTCCAATGGCAACAGCGGCGACGGCAAGGCCTCCCGTGCGACCCCACCAGGAGCCAGCAACTGTGCCAAGCAATGCCATCCAAATAGCCAGCAGCCCCATGCCGTACAGGATTGCCCATGCGATGCAACCAGGAATCATCGCTAGCGTGTATGTGCGCCACTTCATGGAGACTAAGCCGGCACCGGCGTTTACCGCAGTTTGGATACCAACGGTCAGGAAACACAGGGGAATGATGATCAACCCCCATGTGTCCAACAGCTTCGCACCGCGCTTCGGCGTAGGGCCGTTAAACCAGCGGGCAATCGAACCCCGCACACCATCTTTCCCGGCGCCAGCCAACGCGCCACGCGCGGCACCTCGACCCAACCAATAGGTTCCCTGGGCTCGGCAAAAAACGATCACGAAGAGGGCAATAAAAAGCGTCGAGCCGTGATCGGCCCACGAGGGAATCACTGAGCATCCTTAGACGACTGAGCGCCCGCAGGGCCCTCATCATCTGCCACGCCAGCCGAACACGTCTGGCATAGGCCAAACAACTCAACGGAATGCTCGACAGCCGTAAAACCGTGCGCGGACGCATTATCGCGAATCCACTTCTCGGTCATATCCAGTTCGATCTCTTCAGTATGCCCGCAGGTGCGACAGACCAAATGATGGTGGTGCGTTGATGAATGGCATACGCGGAACAAGGATTCTCCATCGGCGCTACGCAACACGTCCACATCGCGGCCGTCGGCAAGAGCCTGCAGGTTCCTGTAGACGGTCGCAAGACCGACCTTGAGTCCCTGCTTGTGCAGGTCTTCGAAAATCTGCTGGGCGCTACGGAAATCAGGTACCCGAGTCAGCTCGGCAAAAACCGCCTGACGTTGCTTGGTCATGCGTTGCATTTTCGGACCTCCAGTTTTGCGTCGAGTCAATCGGGTGGATGGGTGGCTCAGGGGCACAGCCTGAGCATATCGGTTCGGTTCGTTTCTGTCCGACCGTGATAGTGGCACTGTGTCTGATCACAGCCGGGTACGGGAGCGATTCTGTTGTGTTGAGTGGGTGTCTTGGTGTTCGGGGTGAGCGACGTGGGCGCGCACATTCGCCATTTTTGACGCACGCTGGTGCCTGTCGACCAGTCCCTTGATGATGAATCCGATCGCGTACAGGGCAATCGCGAATACGACGATGGATGCGCCCGGGGACAGATCGATGAAGTATGTGAAAGACAGTCCCGTGATGCAGATGATTGCGCCGAAAACCATGGCCCATGCCATCGTTGATCGAAATGACTGTGCCATCAGTTGTGAGATGGCAACGGGAATGATCATGAGTGCGGACACCAGTAGCGATCCCACAACGCGCATCGCAACAGCTACGGTCAGGGCAGACAGGATGGCAATAATCATCGACAGTGTCTTCGTGGGTAGTCCGGTTGAACGTGCGAAATCTTCATCGTTCGTCACTGAGAAAAGAGCTGGTGCAATACCGACTCCCACTGCCAAGATGAGGATTCCGAGGACTGAAATCAGCGTGATATCAGTCCATGTCACGGTTGCAATCGAGCCGAAGAGGTAAGAATTCAGCTGGGCTGAAGTGCCACCGGCAAGACCGATAAGAAGGACACCGCCGGCAATGCCACCATAGAACAGCATCGCGAGCGCCACGTCAGCAGACGTGCGCCCAGACTGGCGGACTAATTCGATCGTGATAGCTCCCACAAGCGAAATAATCATCGCCCCTGGGATCGCCCACGAATCTTGTGGGTTCGCGTTCGCCATTGTGCCGGCAAGCCAGCCGAGCGCTACGCCGGTCAGCGAAATATGCCCGATTCCGTCACCGAGCATTGCCAGTCGGCGATGCACTAAGTAGGTGCCGACAACGGGTGCTGACAAGCCGACGATGAGAGCGGCAAGAAGTGAGCGTTGCATGAGGGACGAGGTCAGCAGTGAGGTGAGTCCGTCGATAATTGTCGCGATCATCATGCCTGCCAAATATCGTCGACGAGGCCTGGCCCGGCCTGCGGATGTGGATGCCCGTGATGATGGCCGCCACCATCGGAATGCTGTTCATGGTCGTCACTGATGTGAGGTGGCCCGTCGTAGGTGACGTGTCCCCCACCGATGTGGAGTTCCCTATCGAGAAGCGGACCGAGTTCGCCGAGCTCGTGGAGTACGACAAGAATCGTTGTTCCCTCAGCTTTTGCTTCGCTAACGATTCGCGCGAGGCGCTCTCGAGATGTCCGGTCGATGCCGGCCATGGGTTCGTCCATGATCAGCAAATCGGGATTGCGGACGAGTGCTCGAGCGATGAGGACTCGCTGTTGCTGTCCACCCGAAAGAATCGACATCGAGTCTTTGGCGCGGTGTGCCAACCCGACTCTCTTCAGCGCAGCCATTGCCTTCTTTGTATTTCCGGGAAGGCTCCACCACTTCTTTGAGCCAAGAAGACCTGACTTCACAACTTCCAGAGCACTGGACGTGACTGCACCACCAACGCTGATGCGCTGAGGGACATAGCCGATTCGATCCCAGTTGACCGCGCGACGCTGAGTGTTATCAACACCGAAGATGTGAATCGATCCGCGGGTAATCGGAGCGGTACCAAGAATGGCGTGGAGAGTCGTGGACTTTCCTGATCCATTCGCACCCGTCAGGGCAACAGTTTGCCCAGGGTGAACATCGAACTCGATCCCGTGGAGAACGAGGTGAGAATCCCACGCAACGTGGACATTATCCAGTGAAATGACGGGAGCGGATATCCCCACCTCAGGGACATCCGCTTCCGAGTTTTTGGTGTTGCTCACTTGCAGGACAGAGCCGTCTGAAGAGCTGTGATGTTGTCACGCATGACCGCTGCGTAGTCCTTGGATGAATCAACCTGGCTTTCGATCGGATCGAGAACCGCGGTCTGGATTCCAAGATCGTCAGCAAGAGTCTGCTCAACCTTTGGGTCGATGAGAGCTTCAGTGAAGATCGTCGTGATACCTTCCGACTTCACGAGCTTGGAGATTTCTTCCAGGCGCGCCGGCGAGGGCGAGGATTCGGGATCCAGACCCGAGATGCCCACCTGGGTCAGGCCAGTGCGGTCTGCAAGGTAGCCGAATGCGGTGTGAGCAGTGACGAAGGTCTGGTGCTTGCAGGTTGCTGTTGCGTCAACGAGTTCGGTCGACAGATCTTTCATGTTCTTGGTGAGTGTCGCAGCATTGGATGTGTAGGTCTGAGCATTCTGAGGATCAGCCTTGGCCAGAGCCTGACCGATAGCCGTTGCTGCCTGGCCCATGCGTTCCGGATCCAGCCAGAAGTGAGGGTCAGTCGTCATGTCGTGGTGGTGATGGTGCTCAGCTTCTTCACCGGACTCAGCGGTTTCGCTCGAGGCCATGTGATGGCCGTCGTCATGATCTGCTTCATGATCGTGCGAATCAGACTCGGTAGCGTCGCCTTCTTCTTCCGCTTCAGCCGGGTGATTGCCGTCTTCTGCAACATCAACAAGCTGAACAGCCTTAGCGACGTCGATAACCGTTTCCGGGCCGTTGTGCTCAACAGCTTCGTCCACTGCGGACTGGAAGCCCCCTAGATAAACGACAGCATCGGCCTTGCCAAGCTGGTCGACGGTGGCGGGAGAAAGCTCAAGATCGTGCGGTTCGGCACCGTCGGGGGTTAACGAGGTGACCTTAATAAGGTCGCCACCGATTTCTTCGGTCAGATACTTCAGTGGGTAGAAGGACGCCATCACATTCAGAGGTGATGATGAACCAGATGCGGAGGTATCTGACGCCGACTGGGTGGTCGTCGTGCCCGAGCATGCGGCCAAAGCGAAAGAGCCAGCGAGCGCGCTAGCGATAACAACAGAACGAGACAGCTTCATGTTTCAAGTTTCACCCTTAATGGTAATCATTGCCAATAGTGGGAAGGGGGGTGTGCGTCACACTGAGCCTGTCAACGAAGCCGTCGCTAAGTTCGATAGACTCCCACTATCGCAGGCTGCGCCAGCCAGGTGTGGCCGCCAAAACAAGGAGCACAAAGTGGCAGCGCCTTCTCGTCTTGATTCCGTTATCTCCCTAGCCAAGCGTCGCGGATTCGTCTTCCCATGTGGCGATATTTACGGTGGTACTCGCTCAGCGTGGGATTATGGTCCGCTCGGCGTTGAACTGAAGGAAAACATCAAGAAGCAGTGGTGGCAGTACATGGTTCGCTCCCGCGAAGACGTCGTGGGTCTGGACTCCTCCGTCATCCTTCCTCGTCAGACTTGGGTTGCTTCCGGTCACGTCAAGGCATTCACCGATCCGCTCGTTGAGTGCACCTCCTGCCACAAGCGCCTCCGTGCAGATAATCTGCAGGAAGCTCACGCTGCTAAGCACGGCATCGACAACCCGGATGACGTCCCTCTCGGAGACGTCGCATGCCCCAACTGTGGCACCCGCGGTCAGTTCACCGAGCCTCGCGCATTCTCTGGCCTGCTCAAGACCTATCTCGGCCCGGTCGACGACGAGTCCGGTCTGCACTACCTGCGCCCCGAAACCGCTCAGGGTATCTTCATCAACTACGGAAACGTTGCGGCAGCCTCGCGCAAGAAGCCGCCGTTCGGCATCGGCCAGATCGGCAAGTCCTTCCGTAACGAAATCACCCCCGGTAACTTCATCTTCCGTACCCGCGAATTTGAGCAGATGGAACTCGAGTTCTTCTGCGCACCGGGCACCGACGAAGAATGGCACCAGTACTGGATCGACTACCGTCGCGACTGGTATACCGACCTTGGCATCAACCCCGACAACCTGCGCTTCTACGAGCACCCAAAGGAAAAGCTCTCGCACTACTCCAAGCGCACCGTCGACATCGAATACCGCTTCGGATTCCAGGGCTCCGAATGGGGTGAACTCGAAGGCATCGCAAACCGTACCGACTACGACCTGGGTGTCCACTCCGAAGCCTCCGGCTCGAAGCTCGACTACTTCGACCAGACCACCGGCGAACGTTGGACTCCCTACGTCATCGAGCCGTCCGCTGGTCTGACCCGCTCGCTCATGGCATTCCTCATCGAGGCCTACCACGAGGACGAAGCCCCCAACACCAAGGGCGGTGTCGACAAGCGCACCGTTCTGCGCCTCGACTCGCGTCTTGCCCCCGTGAAGGCAGCTGTCCTGCCACTATCGCGTAAGCCCGAGCTCACCGGCCCGGCACGTGAACTTGCAGCAGACCTCCGCTCCATCTGGAATGTCGAATACGACGATGCGGGCGCCGTTGGCCGTCGCTACCGTCGCCAGGACGAAATCGGCACCCCGTACTGCATCACCTACGACTTCGACTCGATTGAAGACAAGGCAGTGACCGTCCGCGACCGCGACTCGATGGTTCAGGAACGTATTCCGCTTGAGAACGTCAAGAAGCTCCTCATCGAAAAGCTCGGAGCTTGCTGATTTGATTCCATCCGAATCAACGCTTGGCCCGACCTTAGCTCTTGAGGTCGGGCCACTGCGCGTATGGTCGCCCATCGTTCTTGCCCCGATGGCGGGAGTAACCGATGTGCCATTTCGGCGTTTATGTCGACAGATGGGCGAAGAAGGACTGCCGGATTGGTTGAATCCTTCCAGCTCGAACGCTCAGGTCACTCCAGAAAAAGGCGTGGACGCACTCGCCGGCCTATACGTCTGCGAAATGGTAACGTCGCGCGCCCTCGTTGAAGGTAATGTGCGCACATTGGAAATGGTGCGCCCAGACCCCGCCGAACGCGTGCGCTCCATCCAGCTCTACGGCGTCGATCCAGCAACGATGGCTCAGGCTACATCGATCCTTATTGACCGCGACCTGGTGGATCACATTGACCTGAACTTTGGGTGCCCGGTTCCGAAAGTGACGAAGAAGGGTGGGGGAGCTGCCCTTCCGTGGAAGCGCGACCTGTTCGACGATCTTGTACACGCGGTTGTTGGTGCTGCGGACAGGGCCGGAGCAGCAGCTGGTCGCGATATTCCCGTCACAGTGAAAATGCGCGTTGGTATCGACGACGATCACATTACGTTCCTCGACGCTGCGAAAGTGGCTGAAAATCGCGGTGTCGCAGCGGTTGCCCTCCACGCGCGCACGCAAACCCAGCACTACGCGGGTCACGCTGACTGGACGCAGATCAAGCGTTTGAAAGACGCGATGCGTATTCCTGTCTTCGGCAACGGCGATATTTTCTCCGGCGCAGATGCGCAGCGAATGATGGATGAAACCGGTTGCGATGCAGTTGTCGTTGGTCGAGGATGCCAGGGGCGCCCCTGGCTGTTTACCGACCTGACTTCGACACTGATGGGTGGTCCTGCCTTTAGCGACCCGAGTCTTTCCGATATCGCGGACATCATCGAAAAGCACGCCGCATGGGTCATTGAAGACCAGGGCGATGAACTGCGGGCCCTCCGCGAAATGCGCAAGCACGTCGGCTGGTATCTGCGAGGCTTCGCGATCGGCGGGCCGACTCGTCACGCGCTCTCAATGGTGTCGACCCTCGAAGAACTCCACGATCTTCTCCACATGCTGGACCTCGATCAGGAGTATCCGCAGGCGGCGCTGGGAGCTCGCGGTCGCGCCGGCGGTGAAAAGACGCCACGCCTACCCGATGGGTGGTTGGACTCTCCCTATCTGAGCGATGCTGAACGCCAGACCCTTCATCTTGCTGAATCCGATGTCAGTGGAGGCTGATATGTCGAATCCCTGCGATGATTGCATCCCAACTGAAGTGACGATTGGTCATGCGTCGACTCCGCGAGGAATGCTCAACATCGGAGGGGGCGCTCCAACGGCCGTCATCTCTTCGCTGATGAGCGCCTCACTGGAATCGCTAACAAGCGAGATCACGGATGTCGCCGGCGCTCAGCCCGACCTGATTGAATGGCGCGTTGACCCACTCCTTGCCTCGGTGCAAGCGAGCGAGCGTGAAGGCCTATTACGCACTGGACTCAAGCTCGTGACGGATCAGAGCCCGCTTCCTCTGTTGGCAACAATTCGCACAGTCGCCGAAGGGGGCCTCGTTGATCTTTCTGACGCTCAATACGCGGACTTTCTTGCCATTCTGGCCACCTTCGCCGACGCGATCGACCTTGAAATTTGTCACCCGGGTGCAATCGACATAGTTGAAGAGATTCACGAGGCCGGTAGCATCGCCGTGGCATCGCACCATGATTTCACCCGAACGCCCCCCGCCGTTGACATTGATCGAGTATTCGCATCGATGGCAAAAGCTGGCGCCGACGTGCTCAAAGTTGCCTATATGACTCATCGGCCCGAGGACGCACTGAGGATCATGGACGCGCAACTAAGAGCGTCACGAACCTATGCCCTTCCTGTTATCGGCATTGGAATGGGTGAATTCGGTGCGATCACCAGGATCTGCGGTCACACATTCGCCAGCGCGGCAACATTCGCTTCAGCGTCGTCCTCTAGCGCCCCAGGTCAGCTCAGCGTTGAAGAAACCCGGCGTGGCCTCGTCACCCTTCAACGCTGAAAAGGCGCGCACGAAAGCGGAAACCGAAACGGTGGTCGTGGATCCGTCAGCCAGAGAACTCGGCGGTCGGTGCCGGCTGGATGCGGGCGACACTTACCCACGCGCACGACCTGGGAGCGACCACACCATGGCTACTCTGGGAACTCGCCACAAGGATCTGGGAACCGGGCGGAAGAGCGAGAGGCTGATCGGCGGTGTTCACAACGATCATCACGTCGGAGTTCAGATAGACAAGAGTATCGGGGCGCGCCCACTCCAACCCGTGCAGTACGCCCAGCGCGTGCGTTCCCAGCTTGCGTTCGGATCGCAGGGCAAGCGCCGTTCGGATGTACGAGGTCGCACTGACCTGCTCGACCACGTTTTCTTCACGAAGGCGACCGTGGAACACACCCGGCAGACCAAGCGCAAGTAGCGTTAACGCACGATCCGCATCCGACTGGCGATCGGCGGGCAGACAATCAACGTTCCATGGAGCAACCGCACCAATACGATCGCGGATAGACAGCGAATCTGAAACAACCAACTCAAGGCTTGGAGCGTCAAAAGAAGCAGTTCGTAGCGCATCATCGTACAGATGATGGAACCACTCGTCTTCAAGGTGAGACATAATGGCGGGAGTGTCAAAGCCAGACAGGCGTGCCGTCACAATCGGCTGAGAATCAAACGTTGCACACTCTGCTTCAACCTGGCGGACAAGAGCAGTGAAACGCTCTCGCGCAAGCGCCCTGCGGATCGGGGAGTCTTCATACTCTTCGGCGCACACGCCCAAATCAACACCATCTGCGCCAGCGTTGAGGGCACCGCGCGTCCTCAGAAGGAGCGTCGTGACGCGGTTTTCCATATCCGCTCCGCGCGCCCCCAAAGACACGAATGTTTCATTCGGGATACGCACAATCACACGCTGGCGGCGCGCTTTCAACTGATGAATAAACTCTGGCAACGGCGACTTCGGATGAACCAGCAGAATCGGGTCATCAAGAGTGACAAGAACGGTATCAAAACCGGCATCTTGTAAGGTCAGTGCATCAGTGGAAATCTGAGCAACGTTATCCGCAGACAGAGGAGTAGGGATCGTCGCGAGCGCACAGGAATGCCACCAGGGACTGGGACCGCGCCTGGATCGGTGAACGAGCAGGGTGCGGACGGCGTGTGGGCGAGGCTCATGGTGTTGCACCCTTTCATCGTGTCACAGATGTGGATAACTCGTCTGCCCATTCCCAAGGGATAGGCTTATATGGTGAATGAAAGCCCTGAAATGACTCGGAGTGCCATGGTGCTCGTGCCCGTGTATTCGTCCCAGGATCAGTCACGTATGTGGCCTGAACCTTCGAAGTCAGCGATGCGGACAGCGTTCGAACGTGACAGGGCTCGAATTGTGCACTCGTCGGGTTTGCGTCGTCTGGGTGAGAAGACTCAGGTGTTAGGCCCGGCCACTGACGACTTTGTTCGTACGCGGCTGACGCACTCTCTTGAGGTTGCGCAGGTTGGTCGTGAACTGGGTAAAGAATTGGGCGCGAATCCTGACGTGGTGGATGCAGCGTGCCTGAGCCACGATCTTGGACACCCGCCGTTTGGGCACAATGGCGAGAGGGTTTTGGATGAGCTTGCCGGTGATTGCGGTGGTTTTGAAGGAAACGCGCAGACCCTGCGTCTGGTGACTCGACTTGAGCCGAAAGTGCTGACCGATGATGGGCATCCTGCGGGGTTGAATCTGACGAAGGCGACACTGGATGCGATCTGTAAATACCCGTGGGCGAAAGGCCAGGGGCCGGATCCGATGAAGTCAGCAAAGAAGTTCTCCGTCTATTCAGATGATGCTCACGTTTTCGAGTGGATGCGTCAGGGAGCACCCGTTGGTCGACGTTGCTTGGAAGCGCAGATCATGGATCTCTCAGACGACATTGCCTACTCCGTGCATGACGTTGAAGATGCCATCGCAACGGGTAAATGCGACGTTGCATCCCTCAGTGATGAATCGACACTGAATGAGATTATTGACTCGACGATCAACTGGTACGGGACAGGTGTTGCCCGCACCGATTTGGAACTGGCGATTGAACGTCTGCTTCGTATGCCCGAATGGCCACGATCCTTTGATGGTTCCTATCGTGCGCTCGCGGAATTGAAAGATTTCACATCCGAACTGATCGGACGTTTCTGTGCCTCTACGGTCAGCGCGACTCGTGTTGAGTTTGGTGCCGGTCCGTTGGGACGATACCGTGCGGATCTGGTTGTTCCTCCCGAGGCTCGTGCAGAGATCCAGATCCTGAAGGGGCTGGCTGTTCACTTCGTGATGAGCCCGCGTGAGAACGAGCCGGTGTATTACCAGCAGCGCACGCTTTTGGCGGACTTGGTGGATGCTCTTTTCGAAGCTGGACCGTCGGCTTTGGAGCCTCTTTTTGCTGAAAACTGGCGTCAAACGAACGATGATAATGAGCGTTTGCGCGTGGTGATTGACCAGGTCGCATCGCTGACGGATGCGTCCGCGTCACGCTGGCACGCCCAGTGGTGTGGCATGCTTTCAACCCAATTGTGAGCGTGCGCTAAATGGTGAACGGATCGGTAGACTAGCGTCTATGGCCGGACGCATTCTTGAAGAAGACAAGGAACGCTTACGACAGGCAATTGATGTTGCTCGTGTCGTAGGTGAACACGTCACTTTGCGTAGCGGCGGAATGAACTCTTTGAAGGGGTTGTGCCCTTTTCACGATGAGCGCACTCCGAGTTTCACCGTTAATCCGACGACGGGTCTCTGGCATTGCTTCGGGTGTGGAGAAGGCGGGGACATCTTCGCTTTTGTGCAGAAGATCAATAATTTTTCCTTCCCAGAGACTCTTGAGTACCTGTCTCAAATGACGGGTGTCCCTCTTCGCTACGAAGAGGGAAGCTCTCAGACGGTGCGTGAACAGCCCGGCAGGCGCCAGCGTCTGATCGACATGCATCGAATTGCTGAAGAGTTCTATCAACAACAGCTTGAAACTCCAGAGGCCTTGCCTGCCCGTAAGTTCTTAGGCAACCGCGGGTTCGGGCCTGCAGAGTGCCGGCATTTTGGCGTCGGTTACTCAGCCGATTCCTGGGACACTCTGACGCGCATGCTTCGCTCACGTGGTTTTACCGATGAAGAGATCGAAAAGTCCGGTTTGGCGTCGCGTGGGCAGCGGGGTCTGATTGATCGTTTCCGCGGTCGCGTCATGTGGCCGATCCGGGATATCACGGGAACAACCGTTGGTTTTGGCGCCAGGCGTTTGAACGACGAAGACAAGCAGAGCCCGAAGTACTTGAATACCCCCGAAACTCCGCTGTATAAGAAGTCCACGTTGCTGTATGGGCTGGATTTGGCGAAGAAAGAGATTTCCAAGAACCGTAAGGTCGTCATTGTCGAGGGATACACGGACGTGATGGCTGCTCATATGGCCGGTGTGACCTGCGCGGTTGCTACCTGCGGTACGGCTTTCGGATCCGAGCACGTTCGCGTTGTCCGCCGACTGCTGGGCGACTCAGCGGATTCTGCTGCCGGGGTTGTCCTGTCCAGTGGGCAGGCACGAGGTTCCGAAGTGATCTTTACCTTTGACGGTGACGAGGCGGGCCAAAAGGCTGCTCTTCGCGCGTTTAAAGAAGACCAGAACTTTGCGTCTCAAACGTTTGTTGCAGTTGATCCTCAGGGGATGGATCCGTGCGACATCATGATTAATCGTGGGAAGAACGCGGTTGTTGAATTGATTCGCTCGCGTATTCCACTGTTTGAATTCGTCTTGCGTTCGATCCTTCGCCAATCGAACCTCAATTTCCCCGAAGGACGCGTTCGGGCTTTGGAAGCTTCTGCTCCCATCGTTGCTGACATTAAAGATCGTGCATTGCGGATGGAGTACGAACGCCTGCTAGCCGGCTGGCTTGGCATGGATCCTCGTTTCGTGCAAAACCAGATTCGTTCACTATCACGCGGGAGATACCAGCGTTTCGACAGTGCGCAGAATAACCACATGGCTGGAGCTGGTCGCCCGCAACCTCAAGCGCGCCCCGAACCCGAAGATCTTGTCTCGCGCGTGGAACGCCAGGCGTTGGAAGCAGTTTTGCAACAGCCGATTTATTTCATTGGCACGCAGTTCGATTCCATCGATGGTGCGACGTTTACTCATCCAACGCGCAGAGCCGTATTCGATGCGGTTAAAGCGGTTGGTGGCGTCGATGCGTTTGCTCGTCAGCTGAAGAAAGCACAGGACGAAACAGGCGATAGTGTCTATGCGCAAGAGGTGGCGACACGTCGTTTCGTGGATGATATTCGCCAAGAAGCAGGCGAATTGATTGAACCGATTATCACCAAACTTGCAGTCGTCGAACTTCCTCAGGATCGCGAAGACGAAATGCGTTCCTACTGCAAGGGAGTTGTGAACGCACTGGTTCGACTGGACCTGAATCGCAAAACAGCCGACATTCGCTCTCAGCTTCAGCGTATGAATGAAGACGACCCGAAGTATCAAGAAACATTCGAATACCTGGTCACTCTTGAACAGCGACGACGTTCTTTGCGTGAACGCGACTAGATTGTTGATCGTTTCTCGCACTGGCTTCCCGGTGCCGTGCTACCGACATATTCGACCCCAAGGAGGAGGCCACCATGGCTGAAGTTGAGAGCTTCGCGCTGGATCACACTGCAGTGAAAGCACCCTATGTTCGCCTGATTGCCGTTGAACACGGCCCGAGGGGGGATGCGATTTCTAACTTTGATCTGCGTTTCGTCCAGCCGAATGAAAACGCGATCCCAACCGGTGGTCTGCACACGATCGAACACCTGATGGCATCCCTTCTGCGCGACCGCATGGATGGAGTGATTGACTGCTCGCCGTTCGGTTGCCGAACCGGTTTCCACCTGATTACGTGGGGCACCCCAAGCATTGAAGAAGTCACGCGAGCCGTTGTCTCCAGCCTTGAAGCAATCGCTGACCAGATCACTTGGGATGACGTTCCCGGCACCGACATCGTGTCCTGCGGTAACTACCGTGATCACTCACTGTTCTCCGCCAAAGAATGGGCGCGAGCCATCCTGGATAAGAAGTTCTCCATTGATCCTTTTGTGCGCACTCTGCTGGACGACTAGGGGCGCGTTGTAGCGACTGAAAAACGTGTCGGCGAGGTCACAGACTTCGCCGACACGTGTATTACTGGGGAATAGACCTAATCGAGGCCCACGCTTTCACGCAAATCGCGTTCGAAGGCATCTGCTTCCTTCTGGGAAGCCTCGTCAAGCGGGCCAAGCGCAATCAGAACAGAAAACAGCTTTCCGTCTTCCGCGCGCCGAATCCATGCCGCTACTTGCGTTCCATTCGACACCTTCAAGGCCTTGTGAATCACGATCGAATGATTGACGCGGTCACTGATGGTCCGCATCAGAACGTGCGGATCTTCAGACACTGTCGTCAGCGTCCAATCCGGGCGTTGAGGATCAACCCAGGTGACCGACAACTGACGAGTTTCAGCCTCCCATTTGGCGGTCGCGGCCTCGTACCACATTGCGGAGTCGATAACCGCGGTGGCGGAAGTCAGGATCAGCGCATGAGTGCCGGCGACAACCCAGAGGTCATCGCCTACTTGCTCAGCGACGGGGTTGCGATCACTATCGGGGAGTAGGCCAAGAGCGGACGCGGGCAGAACGGTAGTCATGGGCTCATTGTAAGCAAACGCCATCTGCCCGGCTGGGCGAGGTGGCGTCCTGCGAAAAGCGGGCTTCCAAGACGGACAGTTAGTTGCTCTGTCCGGATTCGGTGCGTGCAACGGATTGAGATGACGGGGAGTCGTCAGTGCCCTCGGCGGGAACAGGGGTTGGCAATGGAAGAGAGCTCATCGTGGCAACACCCATCCATGAGCGAATATCATCGAGGGCTGCCTGAATGCCGATTGTCCGCAGGCTTTCGTCAGACGTATTCACCAAGTGAAGGTCGGCTTCAATCAGAGTCAAGAAAATAGCGTCAGCGCTGGACGTATCGATTGAACACCTCATGGCGCGCGTGTCCGTTGCACCATTCTTTAATGTTTCATCGACGCGGCTGAATAGTTCATCGGCTTTGATGCTGGCATCAGAAATGACTTGGTTCTTTAACTGAGCAGTCGGCAGTGACTGAGCAACACAATCCCAGCGTGCGACAGAATCGGAGAGCTCCGTGGAAGCTGCAAGCTTTTCACCTGTTTCGTCGCTTATTTCGAGCGTGGGCAACATCGTGCCATTCTCAAGGTGTTCCTGGTCAATCCCCCATGTTGACAGCGCCGCGAGCTCCCTATTGTCTGTTTTCATGCTGAAGCGAGAGTTGAGAGTCTGGAGGCTCTGACTCTGCATGCGTGTACCAATCCCGTACGTTAGAGCAAGCCCCTGAGTATCGGCGTAGCGGCTCAAAGCCACTTGAGTGAGGGCAACGGCTTGTCCGCCGTCAAGAGCATCGGGATTTGATGCGGTTGCAAGATCTCGAAGAGCAGTTGTTTCGTTCCACGCGATGAATTCGTCAATCGAAAGTGGCGCGTCGGCAATATCCGGAACGTTCTTGGCATTGTCTGGCACCTGAGTTCCCCACGGCTGCCAGGCCCCACCCAAGGAATTTGCGCGTCCCTGAGCCTGCGTAGAAAAAGTTGAAAGTGCAGTGGCACATGACTCACACGATGAAGCAAGGGAAGCGAAACCCTGAGCGCGAATCGCTGCTGCCTGATCAGCGCGCGCAGCGCGATCGCGAATGATGTCGGTGTCAGACATTGACGGGATCTGAAGTGTTCGCGTCAAAAATGGGATATTCGTTGACGT
This sequence comes from Actinotignum sp. usb-actsch-rep-73, assembly GCF_059082735.1. Classification (NCBI taxonomy): domain Bacteria; kingdom Bacillati; phylum Actinomycetota; class Actinomycetes; order Actinomycetales; family Actinomycetaceae; genus Actinotignum; species Actinotignum sp. usb-actsch-rep-73. The sequence goes on from NZ_JBHNPV010000040.1 coordinate 38,364, forward strand.
GCAGGCGCTGAGGATCAGGGCAGAAGCGATACTGATGCTCACCGAGGTGGCGATTCGGCGACGCCGAACTGGTCGCGACGAAGTGGCTCGGTCAGTCTGAGTGTGATGATCAACAAGATGCACCTTCAAATCATGTCATGTTTCAAGGCGGGTACGATGGGGAGCTAATGCCGTGTTGGACACGTAGGAGGAATGGTGGCGAAGCCACAACATCACTTTGAGGCGCTTGAAGAACGCTTAGCGCCTATCGCTTCAGGGTTCGGACTCGAACTCGATTCCGTTATTGGAGTCAAAGAATCCGGAATGCAGATTGTTAGAGTGATCGTCGAAGCAATCGAGCCCGACGCCAGCGTCGATTCGGAAGCTCTTGCCGATATGTCACGTGCAGTCAGCCCGATTATGGACGAAGTCGATCCCGTCGATGGCGAATACTTCCTTGAGGTGTCAACACCGGGAGCTGAGCGTGAACTGGTTACCCCTCGTCATTGGGGGCGCCAAATTGGGCGCCTTGTTGCCGTCAAACTCAAAGACGCTACGAAGCTGGTCGGACGTGTCGAATCCGCCACTGATTTCCATGCTGTGCTGAACGTCGATGGAACGCCTACTACCATTGAATATACCCAGGTTAAGAAGGCGCGTCCGCGCGTCGAATTCGGTTCGGAGGAATGAGACGCATGGAAATCGATATGACAGCACTGCGCATGGTCGAGCAGGAAAAGGGCGTGTCCCTAGACCGGCTCGTCGATGCCATTGAAGAAGCCCTTCTCAAGGCCTACCACAATCTTCCCGGCGCCATCTCTCAGGCTCGAATCGAAATCGATAAGAAGACCGGTAGCGTCGCAGTGATCGCCACCGAAGAAGACGAAGAGGGCAACCCGATCGGCGAATTCGACGACACCCCGAAGAACTTCGGTCGTATCGCCCAGACGACCGCTCGTTCGATCATCATTGCGCGCCTGCGTGATGCAGACGATCAGAAGGTTCTCGGCGACTTTGCTTCCCAGAAGGGACAGGTCGTCACCGGCGTCGTTGACCAGTCGCGCGACGGGCGCATCACCATCGTCAAGGTCGGCGATGACTTCGAAGCAGTTCTTCCCGACTCGGAAAAGGCTCCCGGCGAAACCTACCGTCACGGAGACCGCATTCGCGCGTTCGTCGTCAACGTTGAACGCACCGAAAAAGGCGCACGCATCACGCTTTCGCGCACTCACCCGGGCCTCGTTTCCGGTCTCTTCGAGCGCGAGGTCCCCGAAATTCAGCAGGGCTTGGTCAAGATCAAGTCGATCGCACGCGAAGCCGGACACCGTACGAAGATCGCCGTTGCACCGACTCGTGACGGCATTAACGCCAAGGGCGCATGCATCGGTCCGATGGGTGCACGTGTGCGCGCGGTCATGAACGAACTCGGTGGCGAAAAGATCGATATTGTCGACTGGTCGGCAGATCCGGCACGCTACGTCGCAAACGCTCTGTCGCCTGCACGCGTTGCCCGCGTTGTCGTTCACTCGATCGACAATCGCACCGCAACCGCGATCGTCCCGGACTTCCAGCTATCGCTGGCGATCGGTAAGGAAGGCCAGAATGCTCGCCTAGCCGCGCGTCTGACCGAATTCCATATCGACATTCATTCTGATACGGAAAACGGTGAAGAAGCAGACGTTTCGCGCACCTCAATGCCTGATGACGTGACCAGTCGCTCATGCGTGGACGACGAGGAATAAGCCCAGCTCGATTAAACTGATCATGTGTCGCATCCTGCGCTGAACCAGATTACCGTGCCACAAGGCGCGGTAATGGTGCGTACGTGTGTGGGATGTTCACGTCGAGCGTTACGCGCGGATCTAATTCGCGTTGTTGTTTCGAAAAATGGGGTGTGCACCGTAGACCCCACAAGCGCGCAACCCGGTCGAGGTGCGTGGATTCACCCGGATCCAACGTGTATCGAAACCGCCCGCAAGCGTCGGGCATTTCAACGCGCACTCTCATGCGAGGGCGACATTGACGCCCACATGTGGGACCAGCTTGGCCAGGTTGCCTCATCACGAGCACACAGTGCTCTCGTCGAGTAATGAAAGCGGGTTGGAAGCCGATGGGCACCCGATGAGTACCCAGCGATGAGCTGCCAGCAATACAAGTAACGCGTCTCCGTCCGGAGGCGCTTCCGGACAGGAGAAAAGTGGCAAAGTTGCGTGTCCACGAGCTCGCCAAAGAGCTCGGAATCACCAGCAAGGAACTTTTGACGTACCTCAACGACCACGGTGAGTTCGTCAAAGCCTCAAGCTCAGCATTGGAATCGCCAGTTGTGCGTTCCGTGCGCGAGCACTACGGATCGAAGGGCCCGGCTGAAGTCCCTTCAACGAAGAAGACCGCTACCAAGAGCGAAAAGAAGACTGCCGAAAAGAAGACTGCGGCATCGAAGGCTTCTTCTTCGCAATCTTCCGCTCCGAAGCCTGCCTCACCGAAGGCAACAAAGAGCGCTGAGAAGACCTCGGCCCCCAAGCCGGGTGCTCCCAAGCCTGCAGCCCCCAAGCCGGCAGGCCCCAAGCCGGCAGGCAAGCAAAAAGCTGAAAGCAAGGACGACGCTAGCGCGCCACGTCCTTCTGCACCTCGTCCCGGCCCTCGTTCGGGTGGCCCACGTCCGGGTAACAACCCGTATGCGTCCAGCCAGGGCATGCCTCGGCCGGGTGGTACCGGTGGCCCGCGCCCCGGTCCTCGTCCGGGCCCGCGCCCCGGTGGCAGCCGTCCGCAGGGTGGTAATGATCGCCCGACACGCGGCAATTCCAACCGTTCCGGTAGCCCTCGTCCGAGTGGTAACCGTTCCGGTGGTGCCAATCGCCCGAACCCCGGCATGATGCCAGGACAAGCAAACTTTGCTCGCAACGCTTCCGGCGCCGCCCCCGCAAATGATCGCCCCGCACGTAACGGTGGTGGCCGTGGTCGTGGTGGCGCACGTCCCGCTGGTGGTCGCTCTGCGGGCGGTCCCGGCGCAAACGCCGGTGGCGGTTTCGGAGGTGCTCCCCGCGGTGGTGGACGTGGTGGACGCGGCTCAACTCCGGGCGCATTCGGTCGCGGAGGCGGTCGCAATCAGCGCGGACGCAAGTCGAAGCGCGCAAAACGTCAAGAGTTCGAACAGCAGAATGCACCCGTCATTGGTGGCGTTCAGATTCCTCGCGGAAACGGCAAGGTTATCCGTATTCGCCAGGGTGCATCCCTCGCAGACTTCGCCGAGAAGATCGAGGTCAATCCCGCAGCACTGGTCACCGTTCTGTTCCACCTTGGTGAAATGGCAACCGCAACCCAGTCGCTCGACCAGGACACCTTTGAAACACTCGGTGCAGAACTCGGTTACGACGTTAAGGTCGTTTCTCCCGAAGAAGAAGACCGCGAACTACTGGAGTCCTTCGATATCGACCTCGAGGCCGAAGAACTCGACGACGTCGAAAACCTCATGCCTCGTCCGCCGGTCGTCACCGTCATGGGTCACGTCGACCACGGCAAGACCAAGCTGCTTGACGCGATCCGTCACACCGATGTGGTCGATACCGAGCACGGTGGCATCACGCAGCACATCGGCGCCTACCAGGTCAACGTTGAACATGAAGGTCGCAAGCGTCCGATCACGTTCATCGATACCCCCGGTCACGAAGCATTCACCGCTATGCGTGCCCGCGGTGCTCAGGTCACTGACATCGCGATCCTGGTTGTCGCAGCCGACGACGGAGTCATGCCACAGACGGTTGAAGCAATCAACCACGCTCAGGCAGCAAACGTTCCGATCGTTGTCGCGGTCAACAAGGTCGATAAGGAAGGCGCAAGCCCGGACAAGATCCGTGGCCAGCTGACCGAATACGGTCTGGTCGCCGAGGAATACGGTGGCGACATCATGTTCGTCGACATCTCGGCAAAGCAGCGTACCGGTATCCGCGAACTGCTCGAAGCAGTTCTGTTGACCGCAGACGCTGCTCTGACCCTGGAAGCTAACCCCAATACCGCAGCACGTGGCGTTGCCATTGAAGCGAACCTCGATAAGGGTCGTGGCGCCGTTGCAACCATGCTGGTTCAGCGTGGCACCCTGCGCATCGGTGACGCACTGGTCGTCGGTTCCTCCTACGGTCGCGTCCGCGCCATGTTTGATGACACGGGGGATGACGTTTCTGAAGCCGGTCCGTCGCGTCCGGTTGCTGTCCTTGGTCTGACCTCCGTTCCGCGTGCAGGCGACTCCTTCTTGGTTGCCTCCGATGACCGTACTGCTCGCCAGATTGCTGGCAAGCGTGAGGCAGCAGAACGTCAGGCAATGCTTGCCAAGCGCCGTAAGCGTGTCTCCCTTGAAGACTTCGATAAGGTCCTCAAGGAAGGCGAGGTCGATACTCTCAACCTCATCATCAAGGGCGACGTTTCCGGTGCCGTCGAGGCCCTGGAAGATTCACTCCTCAGCATCGATGTGGGCGAAGAGGTCGCACTGCGCATCATCCACCGCGGTGTTGGTGCAATCACGCAGAACGACGTCAACCTGGCAACGGTCGACAACGCCGTCATCATCGGCTTCAACGTTCGCCCCGCAGAACGCGTGGCAGAACTGGCCGACTCCGAAGGCGTCGAGATCAAGTACTACAACGTCATCTACTCGGCGATCGATGACATTGAGGCCGCTCTTAAGGGCATGCTCAAGCCGATCTACGAAGAGGTCGCACTCGGTAGCGCAGAGATCCGTCAGGTCTTCCGCTCCGGCAAGTTCGGTAACATCGCAGGTTCGATCATCCGCTCTGGCACGATCAAGCGTGGAACCAAGGCTCGCTTGGTTCGCGACGGCGTGGTTGTCGCAGACAACCTCGAAATCGCGTCGCTACGTCGCGAGAAGGACGATGTCACCGAGGTCCGCGAAGGCTACGAATGTGGTATCACGCTGGGCTACAAGGACATCGCCGAAGGCGACATCATCGAAACCTGGGAAATGCGCGAAAAGCCGCGTGACTGAGGCCGTGATGGTCCGCTTGTAGGACATACGTAGTGTCGGGTGGAAGCGAGTTTCGTTTCCACCCGACCTGTGTGTTCCAAGCAGCTAACGCGTTTGGATAGGTGCGTTGAACGTGAGGTATCCACCAGCATTCAGCCGATGAGGGGTAGAGCCTCTACGATGGGATACCAGCAAGTACGCCAGTTCGACTGAAATCATGAGCCACTGAACGGGTGACAGAAGAAAAAAGGGGAGTGCCATGGCAGACGAAGCACGCCAGCGCAAAGTTCAAGACCGTATTCACCAGACCGTCGCGCGTATGCTCGGCCGTCGAATCAAGGATCCACGTCTCAGCTTCGTCACGATCACCGACGTGCGAGTGACCGGCGACCTTCAGCATGCTTCGATCTTCTACACAGTCCTCGGCGATGATGCTGACCGCGCAGGCGCCGGTCGCGCATTCGAATCTGCAAAGGGCATTATTCGCTCCGAAGTGGGTAAGGCTCTAGGCATTCGCCTGACCCCGACCCTTGAATTCATCCTGGATGGTCTGCCCGATTCTGCGGCAGCTCTCGAAGACGCGCTGGCAGCAGCGAAGAAGCGCGATGAAGAGATCGCGGCCTCGTCGATCGGGGCTACCTACGCTGGAGATGCAGATCCCTACCGTCGCGACGATGACGATGAAGGTGGCGAGGAAGCCGACGGCTTCGACGAAAATGACCAGGACCTCGCCTGAGATGGCGAAAAAGCCTGACACTTCCATCCCAGGCATCGTTATTATCGATAAGCCAGCTGGGATGACCAGCCACGATGTCGTGTCGAAGATGCGACGCGTGGCGCATACTCGCAAGGTCGGCCACGGAGGAACCCTGGATCCGATGGCGACCGGCGTTTTGGTCATCGGCATCGGTCAAGCAACGCGACTGCTGACCTACATTACCGCCGGCTCGAAGGCTTATGATGCGACGATTCGTTTCGGCGTCGCAATGACCACGGATGATGCGCAAGGCCAGCCGATTTCGATTGCCGGATGCGAACAGCTGGACCGAGAAGCGCTCGAATCTGCAATGGCAAGCCTGCGCGGTGAGATCATGCAGGTTCCTGCAACGGTCTCGGCGATCAAGGTCGATGGCAAGCGAGCCTACGCGTTAGCACGTGAAGGCCGCTCTGTTGAGCTGAAAGCGCGTCCGATTACAATCCACGCCTTCGAACGACTGGGCGATCCGCGCATTCAAATGGCGGAGTATGCGATTGCTACAGATGATGATTCGGCTGAAATGACGGCTATTCCAGTCAGTGTCGTTGATGTTGACGTTCACGTCGATTGCTCGTCTGGCACGTATATTCGTTCCCTCGCCCGCGACCTCGGGCAGATGCTGGGGTGCGGCGCGCACCTGACGGCATTGCGTCGTACGCGTGTTGCCTCGTTCACCCTTTCGGGCGCCCACCAGCTGGCTGATCTGCAAGCGGAAGCTGAAGCGCGAGGGGAGTTTTCGCCAGGCGCGCCCTCGTTGCCGTCTCCCGGCCTGATTCCGATTGCCGAGGCCGCGACCTCGTTGTTCCCCTCCATTGTTCTGAGCGCGGAAGAAGAACAGCGTTTCTCCCATGGTCAGGCACCGACGCGTGACGCGCAGGAAGTCATGGCATTAGGGAACCCCGGCGATGTCATCGCAGCATGCAATACATCTGGAGTGCTCTGTGGGGTGCTGGCCATTAAGAATCATTCTTTGAAGACTCTCAACGTATTTTCTGGAGAAACACAATGAAGGTCTGGACCGACCTGTCTGAGATTCCCGGCGACGAAAAGTCGGTGGTCACCATCGGTAACTTTGACGGTATGCACAATGGGCACCGCCGAGTCGTTGCCTCGTGCGTTGAGCGCGCACGCAAACGCGGTGTGGATGCCGTGGCGATTACTTTCGACCCGCATCCGACCCAGGTGCATCGCCCGGAAGTAAACCTCCAGCTGATTTCGCCGTTGCGGGATCGACTTGATGCCATGGCCTCGTGCGGACTGGATGCGACACTTGTGGAGCACTACGACCAAAGCGTGTACACGCTGGAACCCGAAGATTTCGTCACCGAGTTCCTCGTTGATCGCTTGGGTGCGGTTGAAGTTGTTGTCGGTGAAGACTTCCGTTTTGGCGCCCACAACGTAGGCACAATCGATACGCTTCGGGCGCTGGGACGCACCTACGGTTTTGATGTTGTGATGGTCACCGATATTCAGGCTCCCGAAGGGCGTCGCTGGTCCTCATCGTGGGTGCGTGAACTGCTCGCTGAAGGCGATGTCGCTGGCGCTGCCCGGGTTTTGGGGCATTTGCACCGAATCCGTGGCACGGTCGAACACGGTTTTAAACGAGGCCGTTCTCTGGGATTTCCGACCGCCAATTTGCGGGGCGGAATTGAAGGCGTTGTGCCTGCTGATGGCGTGTATGCCGGCTGGGTTGTGCGTACCGTTCCGGGAACGCAGTCCGCAGAATTCTTGCCCGCAGCGATCTCGGTGGGAACGAACCCACAGTTCGATGGGGTAGAGCGCACTGTTGAAGCTCACGTGCTGGGGCGATCCGACCTGAACCTCTACGGCGAGAAAATCGCGGTCACTTTCGTGTCACGCATTCGCGAAATGATGACCTTCGATTCTCTCGATGAACTACTTTTCCAGATGGATAATGACCTGCTGAAGACCGCGTCCGTGCTCGGAATCGCCGTGGCGAATCGCGTGGATCCCGATTCGGTGACCGCCGTCTGAAAGCAACGGGTTTCCCTCGGGTGTGATTGTCCTTTCACAAGGTGAGTCTGCCCACGTAGATACGGGGAAAAGCCCGCATCATGCTAACCTTGAAAAGCCGTTAAACGGCCGCGGATCCGATGCTGTAAAGGAAAGCTTTACAGCTCCGCGCAACGAATGAAGCAAAGGAGACGCCTGTGCCGCTGAGCAAGGACGTTAAAGACCAGATCATCGCCGAGTACGCGACCCACGAGGGCGACACCGGTTCCCCCGAGGTTCAGATTGCACTGCTGACCCAGCGCATCAAGGATCTGACCGAGCACTTCAAGTACCACACGCACGATCACCACTCACGTCGTGGCCTTTTGCTGCTCGTTGGTCGTCGTCGTCGCCTCCTTGGCTACTTGGCTTCGGTCGACATCGAACGCTACCGTTCGCTCATCGAGCGTCTCGGCCTGCGTCGCTGAACTTGTGCCGGCCCGATCCCGTATGGGACCGGGCCGGTTCACTACGTGTGGCGTTTTCACCCACACACCCAATAGGAAAGAACCACGAACGCGTCGCCGGTTTTCGACAGTGGTTCACGGACCCCCGCTTGTTTGTCGGGTGCGACGCCGTGGACTTCGATCGAAGGCCGAAGCGTGACGTGAGTTCTTCAGTTGAGAATCACAAAGGAGAATCCCCATCATGATGGAAGGTTCAGACATCACCGCCGCAGAGGCGATTATTGATAACGGCCGTTTCGGCAAGCGCACCGTGCGCTTCGAAACGGGTCGCCTTGCCAAGCAGGCCGCAGGCTCCGCTCTGGCATACCTGGACGACGAGACCACCGTCCTGTCGGCCACCACCGTCGGCAAGTCGCCTCGCGATCAGTTCGACTTCTTCCCGCTGACTGTCGACGTTGAAGAACGTTCGTACGCTGCGGGTCGTATCCCCGGATCGTTCTTCCGTCGCGAAGGTCGCGCGGGCACCGAGGCAATCCTCGCAGCCCGCCTGATTGACCGCCCGCTGCGCCCCGGCTTCGTCAAGGGCCTGCGCAACGAGGTCCAGGTTGTCGAGACTGTCCTGACCGTTCACCCGGATGACGCTTACGACGTTCTGGCAATCAACGCAGCATCCATGTCTACCCAGATCGCGGGTCTGCCCTTCACCGGCCCGATCGGTGGCACCCGTCTTGCTCTGATCGACGGCCAGTGGGTGGCATTCCCGCGTTGGTCTGAGCTCGAGCGCTCCGTCTTCAACATCGTTGTTGCCGGTCGTATCGTGACCGCTGAAGACGGCACCGAAGACGTCGCAATCATGATGGTTGAGGCCGGTGGCGGAAAGAACCAGTGGGAACTCATCCAGGGCGGCGCCATTGCTCCGACCGAAGATGTTGTTGCCGATGGTCTTGAAGCGGCAAAGCCCTTCATCAAGGTCCTCTGCGAGGCCCAGATTGAGGTCGCCAAGACCGCTTCGAAGGAAACTGCAGAGTTCCCGCTCTTCATCGACTACACCGATGAAGAATACGCAGCAGTCGAGGAATGGGTTGGCGACAAGCTTGCCAAGGCGCTCCTGACCGAAGGCAAGCTGGCGCGCGACGAAGCCGTTGATGCTGTTAAGGCCGAGATGCTCGAGGCACTGCTTGCGCGCTTCGAACATGAAGACGCTGAGAAGGAACTGAAGGCAGCCTTCCGTTCGCTCGAAAAGTACACGATCCGTCAGCGCACGCTGCGTGAAGAAATCCGCATGGATGGTCGTACCCCGCGCCAGATCCGCTCCCTCTCCGCAGAGGTCGAGGTTCTGCCTCGCGTCCACGGTTCCGCCATCTTCCAGCGTGGCGAAACCCAGATCCTGGGCGTCACCACACTGGCAATGCTTCGCATGGAACAGCAGCTCGACAACCTGAGCCCCGTCACCGCGAAGCGCTACATGCACCAGTACAACTTCGCTCCCTTCTCGACCGGTGAAACCGGTCGAGTGGGTGCTCCGAAGCGCCGCGAAATCGGCCACGGTGACCTTGCAGAGCGCGCTCTGATCCCGGTTCTGCCGTCGCGCGAAGAGTTCCCCTACGCAATCCGCCAGGTCTCCGAGACCATGGGCTCCAACGGCTCGTCCTCGATGGGCTCCGTCTGCGCATCGACCCTGTCGCTACTCCAGGCTGGCGTCCCGTTGCGCGCACCCGTCGCCGGTATCGCCATGGGCCTCATGACCGGTGAAGTTGATGGCGTTCAGAAGGCTGTCACCCTGACCGATATTCTCGGCGCCGAAGACGGCTTCGGCGACATGGACTTCAAGGTAGCCGGCACCAAGGACTTCATCACCGCCCTCCAGCTCGACACCAAACTCGACGGTATTGATTCCCAGGTCCTGCGTGGCGCCCTTGCTCAGGCCCGCGACGCTCGCCTGACCATCCTTGATCTGATCAACCAGGCTATTGACGGCCCTGATGAAATGAGCCCGAACGCTCCTCGCATCATCACCGTCCAGGTTCCCGTGGATAAGATCGGTGAGGTCATTGGCCCGAAGGGCAAGATGATCAACCAGATCCAGGAAGATACCGGCGCAGATCTGACGATCGAAGATGACGGCACCGTCTACATTGCTGCCGCTGCCGGCGAAGCCGCTGAAGCTGCACGCCAGATGGTCAACCAGATTGCTAACCCGCAGATGCCTGAGGTCGGCGAACGCTTCATCGGCACGGTCGTCAAGACCACGTCGTTCGGTGCATTCATCTCCCTGACCCCGGGTAAGGATGGCCTGCTCCACATTTCCCAGGTTCGTCGCCTGGTCGGTGGCAAGCGCATCGAGTCTGTCGATGACGTTCTGCAGGTTGGCCAGCAGCTTGAGGTCGAGATCGCTGAAATCGGCGATCGTGGCAAGCTCTCCCTGCACGCTGTCCTTGATGACGAAGCTATAGCCGCTGAAGCTGCCAATGCTTCCAACTCCGAGTCCGAAGGTCGCCCCGAGCGTCGCGAACGCCGTGACCGCTCCGAGCGTCGTGAGCGTCGTCCGCGCACCCGCACGCGTCGCAAGCGTGAGGACGAGGGTGAAGCAACCCAGGCTCCGTCTGAAGACTGATAGTTCTTCATCACC
>NZ_JBHNPV010000041.1:0-1092 GCF_059082735.1 Actinotignum sp. usb-actsch-rep-73
CTGCCAATTAGCGCTGACACCGAGATTCTGGTGAATCCCTCGGGCTTGTTTACGGTGGGTGGTTCAAAGGCAGACACGGGGCTCACTGGTCGCAAGCTGATGGTCGACACTTACGGCGGTCTCGCCCCACATGGTGGTGGGGCGTTCTCGGGTAAGGACGCGTCCAAGGTTGACCGCTCGGGTGCGTATATGGCGCGTCTGATAGCCAAGACTATCGTCGACTCCGGTCTTGCGCAGGAATGCCAGGTCGCGATTTCCTATGCGATTGGGAAGGCTGATCCGGTCGCCTTCACCATCGACACGCTCGGCAGTGGTGAATACTCCGACAAGATCCTGACCGAGGCTGCGCGTGAGGTGTTTCCGCTACGCCCAGGAGCGATCATTGACGCTTTGGGGTTGCGAGCACCCGGCTACACCCGCTACTCGACCTACGGACACTTCGGCCATGCCGGTTTGCACTGGGAGAACTCGTTCGCTCACGTCGACGCATTAAAGAAGGCGGTGAAGAAGCATGCTCATGAAAACAATGCCCATCAGTGAACTCAAGCCCGCTGACTACAACCCTCGTAAAGACCTCCAGCCCGGCGATCCCGAATACGAGAAGCTCAAGCGATCCCTGACCGAGTTCGGCTACGTCGAACCCGTCATCTGGAACTCCACCACTGGCAACATCGTCGGTGGACACCAGCGTTTGAAGGTGCTCGAAGATCTCGGCCACACGGACGTGGACGTGATCGTCGTTGAGCTCGATGAGACCCGCGAGAAAGCACTCAACATCGCGCTCAACAAGATCAGCGGCGAATGGGACAACGACAGACTTGCCCTCCTCATCGCCGACCTCGATGCTTCGGATTTCGATGCTGAACTCACCGGTTTCGACGACGCCGAAATCCAGCAGTTGATCGGCTCCTTGGAAGAGAACGAGGTTGAGGACGACGACTTCGACCTTACCGCCGCACTCGAAGCATCCGCGTTCGTGGAGCGTGGGGATATCTGGACGCTTGGCCGTCACCGACTCGTGTGCGGCGACGCCACCAGCGTCGAGGACGTCGAGTTGTTGATGGATGGTAAACGTGCGAATCTTGTGTTGAC
>NZ_JBHNPV010000042.1:0-11648 GCF_059082735.1 Actinotignum sp. usb-actsch-rep-73
CTGGTTCTGGCGTGGGTGCTGGTTCTGGCGAGGGCGATGGTTCTGGCGAGGGCTCAGGTTCTGGTTCGGCAGTGTTGAACTCTATTTCCTGTTTCCGGGTTGCCTCACTCGTGTCTTTGCCGGGGCCTGTGCGTACCGAGGTCAGTCCTTCCCCATTGAGTTGGATAACGAGAGAGTAATAGCCGGTCATGATTTCAATTTCGGCTTTAACAGTGCCAACTCCGGTAGATTTCCAGGGTATTTGGAAGCCTTCGCTTGTGCTTTCGCCTTGCCATGTTTTAGTGCCACTGTCTTTGAATACGGCCGGGCCATCTAGCGTGGCCGTGGCTTTAAGTCCTTGACAGGGTTTGCCTAGGGCGTTGATCCAACGCAGGTTAATAGTTCCCTCGGACGTGCCATCGCCTTGGACGGTTGGTGAGCCGAACTTTTCGGGTGATGCGTTTACTGCTTGGTTAACGTATTTTTTCGCTAGTTCCACCACATCGGGATGCTCTTGTTGCATGGCCGCCGTGGCCTTGGCTGCGCGCTCACGTGCGGGTCGGAGCAGTTCTGAGTTCGGGTCGTGGCTAGGGTCGAGCGCATACATCGAACCGTCAAAGTTGAGCCGGTTAAGCAGTGATATGGCGGCGCGAGACTGGGCGGTATTAACAGATTCGTAGGTGGCTAGAATCCACCCCATCTGTGTGCCAGTCACACTGAGTTGGGGATCTTGGTGGTTATCAACGTTGGTTGTGTTAAGAAAGTAGCCTTGCGAGTCGTAGGGGATTTTATTGGTGAAGATGGTGGACCAGATGAGGGGGTCATGTCCGTCTGGGTTTTTCAATCCTCCAAACCACACAAGATTGTCATCGATTTGTAGGTGGTAGCCTTGCCCGACTTCTTCTAACGCGCTGTCTTTTGATTCGGGAGGTAGGGCGTTAGCTGCAAGTCCTGCGCTTGTTGCTAGCACGGCTGTGGCTGTGATGGTCATAGCCGTAGTTCTTATGAGTGTTTTGAGTCTAGACACTGTTTTCCTGTTCGTCACCGGTGTTTGTTTCAGTCCGCGCTTGGGACTTCACCTACTGCGTAGGGTGTGCGCGCACAGTTAAGGCCCGCACCAAAAGGTGCGGGCCTTAACTATCCCTGGAGGGGATCTTGTGGGTTAGTTCTTGCGTCGCTTAGCTACGAGGGCACCTGCACCACCCGTGGCTAGTAGTGCGGCTACGCCTAGCGGTGCGAGGTTTGCGCCGGTCTTGGCCAGGGCCGACCCGCCACCGGAGTTGTCCGAGGCTGCGAGCTTAATGGTCTGATCCGCGTCACCAGCATCCGTGTGGGTGCCCACGAGCTGCCCGTTTGCGTCGTAGACGTATTCAAAGGCAACGAGTTCAGTGTTTGCCATGCCGGTAGTGTCCAGGTTGGCTACTACCTTCCCGCAGTCTTGCGGAGTGTTGGGCGTGAACTTCGCGGTCGCTTCATACTCTGTGCCGTCTACCATGACCATCTTGCCGGTGGTCTTGTTGTGAACCTTGAGCCTCAAGGTGTATTCAGTTCCGGGAACAAGTTTCTCGTTCGCGTCACACACCTTGTCAACCAGCTTCGTGTCCTTGCCAGGCTTCAAGGTTTTTTCACCGTTTTCGCCGGTGAACGTGGTCTTGAGCTTCGGGCCATCAGCTGTGATAGTGAACTGCTCGGTCACATCCTCTACAGAAGTAGCCAATGGGGTTACGCGGTCATCACCAGCAAAAGTAGAGATGAATACGTAGGTGCCGGCTACTAGCTTGCCGTCCGCACCCCTCTTAGCGATCCACGACGTGTCACCAACGCTGGGGTAGACACCGTTCTTAGCGGCAATGGTGACGGTTTGACCAATCTTTTCAGCCTTGTCGCGGTTCGCTTCGGTTACTTTAAGGCCAGCGGGGAAAAACAAGACCTCGTGAGAGATGAGTTTCTCGTCTGCCTTGAACCCGGCTGCGCCTTCAAAGTTGGGGTGATCGGAGGGCATTCCGGTGACGAACACGTCATCTACTAGGTAGGTGCCCACCTTGGTGTCACGCACACTCAACTTCGAATCAATCTGAGCTGGGTGTCTTACCGACGTGGTTTCGTCTGCCATGCCATAGTCGTCAACAAAGTCGGCCTTAATGTACTTTGACCACTCAGCATCTTGGTCATCGGCTTTTACTTCCCACACCCACGTGTAGAAACCGTCCTTGGGTGCGGCCCCTGCGCTAGCGGTAAGCGCCGTTTCAGGCCCGTTGGCTTTGAGGATGACGGACTTGATGAGTTCTGCGCCTTCTGGCACGGTCGCGTTCTGGCCTGCTGGAGCGAGGGGGTCGATGTAGTAGAGGCTTGCGCGGTAGTTTACGGGCACGTCAGTGCCATCGATGTTGAGCCACTTACCGTCCCCGTAGTTCGGGTCAGCGTTCGGGGTGAACGTGTCAGTCAGCTCAGCGCCACTGTCAATGACCTTAGCGGTATCCACATTTGAGAGGCCTTGGGGGCGGAAATCGAAGATAACATCCCACGTCGGAGACTGAACGGTTTTACCCGTCAGCCTTCCAACATCGTAAATCACGTCTTGGCGACCGCCGCCAGGCGACGCATAGCCAAGAACAGGCGAAATAATGTTTGTGAAGTTGACGCTTGCAGTGACCTTGCCGTTGCCAGTGGAGTGCCACTTAAGACCGGTAATGGGGGTAGATGCGGTAGTACCACTATAAGTATTAGTGCCCGTTGCATCGAAAACCGCAGGACCATTTAGGGTCACCGTGAACGGATAGCCCGCTGCCGCCGCCCCATTGCCGTTAACTAGACGTATCCCGTCGAGTGTCCCGTACATGTGGTTGGTGGTTTCTGGTTCACCTGCTTCCCATCCGACGACACCGGCCGCTTTGGCTTCTGCGACCATTTGGCGTGCACGGTTTTGAACGTTCGCGGGGGTGAGTTGGAGTAGCTCATTGACATTCGCCTGAGCGCGACCCGAGTTCTCAAAGTTCACGTGTGCAAGGAAACCTGTAGCGGCCGCGTCTACGTCAGTATTTGAAAACTCTAAGGACTTTGGCGTGTACCACTTCATGATGTACGCCATCTGAGCAATATCAACACTCAGATCAGCCGGACGGCTAAGGCCAGGCTGACTCGTCAGCTCTCCGGGGGTGACGGCAACTGCTGCCGAGGGGTTGACCGCGTCAGCCTGAATACACAGACCAGGCGTGGGCTGGCCTTGGTAGGGAATCCACGTGCCAAGCCAGCCAACACTTCCTCCAATAGGCACGCCGCGCACCCAAGAGCCTGCCGCGTGAGCCGGTAGGGCGCTCAGAGAGCCGACAAAGATAAGCGCAAGCGCTGTTAAAGCGAGAGCTAGCCGGTAAGCCAGCCCGCCCTTAGTGGCGCGAGGCGCGTCTTGAGCGTGCGTGGTTATAGGAATACTCATCACTACTCCACTTTCATATAGGTTTGATGATCGATCACGAAACCCATTCAGGGGCTTCACCTATTACGTGGAGTGTGTGCGCACAAAGATGGCCCGCAGACACTAGGTCTACGGGCCATCGGAATACTTAGCGATTAACTCCGGCACATCAATCGCAAGTACCTACACATACTTCTCCTTGAATATCGCCGGTAACTGTTCCATTCTCATCTGGCTGCACCTGGTGGTGCCAGCTTCCGTCGTCGGTGGCTTGTATCCATTCGGGGAAGTTTGGGTTATAGCAGTATGGTCCGCCGCCGCACACGTCACCACTACCACCGCTGTAGCCACCGCCTCCATTGCCACCTGCGTTCGAGTTGCTGTAGTTACTGGCGCTGTAGCCACCACCATTGCCTTCGTTGTATCCGCCCGTGCTTTGAGCCTGTTGGGCTTGTGTGTAGGCTGTGGCCGCGTCGTTTACCGCTGTGGTGGCATCGCTTAGGGTTTTGGCTACTGTGCCTGCTTGGTCGGCGCGGGTAAACACAGCCTCAATATCAGCTACAGCCTCCAGCGTTTCAGGCTCGGCTTGGTCGAGTGCTTGAGCTTCTTTCAGTGCAGTATCAAGCTGGTCGGTCACGCTCGTTTCTACGCCTTCACGATTAGCCGTGCCAGCGGCTTCGATTGCCTCATTCAGGGTTTTTACCGCCTGGTCAAAAGTGGTTGTAGCCTTCGTTGCGACTTGTTCGCGCACGCCAGCAAATGAAGCAGTGAGCTTATCAAGCACGCTTTGAGCCTCCCCTTGGGCGTCCTTGACCGCGCGCGTAGCTTCTTTGGCTTGTTCACGTCCTAGCGCGGAAGCATCCTGGGCCTCAACGCTTGAAAGTGCGTCTGCTTCTTCTACCGCCACGGCTAGAGCCGTGGTGTCAGTGTCTAAAGCACGCTGAGCCACTAGATCAATAAGCGCTTTGGCTTGCGTCTTAGTCTGGTCAAGTTCGGTCAAGGTCTGCTGATAGGTGGCCTGGGTCGCCTGGTATTCCTCGCGCGCGCTCAACGTATCAGTGTGGGTTTTCCATACCACCCCAACCACAACCAGCACGGCGATGAGTGCTACGGCGATGGTGGCAATAATGGGCGGGCGCTTATACCACGGTGGTGTCACCGTAGAGACTGGCTCGCTCATCGCAGTATCAGTTGTTTCTTGTAATGGGGTGTGGGGCGCTTCGTTGGTGCTCATGGTGTTTTCCTTGACCTGTGTTGATGTCGAGTCTAGTTGATGGGGCCGCGCGGTCCGACGGGTAGGGTGCCGATTTGGCGTGGTGGGACAGGCGCGTGTAGTCGCGCTCGGGCTTGCGTGTTGTAGGCGATGAGGGCTTGTTCTACCCATTTGCTCCACGTAGTCGGCCCATTATTGGCAAGGCTGGCGATGAATAGACCACGTGCTTCGTCTGCCACTTTTTCATCTACCCGAACAGTGATCTTTTGGATACCACTGGACTGGGGCTTGGATGTGGGTGTTTGTGCCCGTGGTTTGGCCTCGGTCTGGGTCTGGGTGATGACGCTGTGGCCTGCTAGGGCGCTACGTCTAGGTTGTGGTTTAGTCATGAGTGTGTCCTTCGTCGAGTTTACGCATGTGTTTGTCTAGTCGATTGATGGCATGCGCGGTTTCGGATAGGCGGGTGTGGAGTTGGAGCATTTGCTCAAACTCTTTGGCCTCTAGCACGTATTGGACTTTCTCTACCCACGTGTAAGGGCCTGCTGTTAGGTGTTCTGGTTCGATCCAGTATTGGAGGAAGTGAGTTACGTTTACCGTGTCGTTGTACAGCAACTTCAGATAGATGTCTTTTTCTTCACTGCTCGCCTGCCTGTAGGTGGCTAAGAGTTGTTTGTTACTGATTTTGCTCATTGCTCTGTTCTTCCTGGTGGGTTTGGATTGCGTGGAGGTATTGGGTGTAGATGTCGGCTAGTTGTGCTGCTTCTTGTGTGGGCCATTGTTCGAGTGGCTGACTGGCTTCCACGCTGTCTGCGATTGCTACCCGTTTAGGGATGGGTGGGTTAAAGATTGTTAGTCCGCGTTGTTCTACTTCATGGGTTAGCTCGCTTATCCAGTGCCCGCCGCTGGTGGTGCGGGCTTCGTGCTGGTTGATGATGATTCCCCCGATTGTGAGTGTGGGGTTGTAGTAGGTGCGGATCTGGTCAATAGAGCTCAGCAGTCGGGCTAGGCCGTTAGCGCTCCAGAGTTTGGAGTGTGTGACGATCAGGGTGATGTCGGTGGCGGTCAGGCCGTTGATTGTGAGCTGGTCGAGTGATGGTGGGCAGTCGATAAGACACACGTCATAGTTGCTCGCGATAGGACTTAAGGCGGCGCGTAGCCTGCTTTCGCGTCCAGCTCCTGCTACTACTAGTTCGTCTCTTACTACTGGTAGGGCCTCACCCGTGGTGGGTACGAGGTCTACCCCGTCCCATAGGCCAGGTACGGTGACTTCGCTTATCGGTAGCTTGGTTCGGTTTGAGAGCACGTCAGCCAACCCCGCAGTGTCCTCGTCTACTGGGTGTTTTGCGAGGCTACTGGTGATGTTGCCTTGCGGATCAAGGTCTACGACGATCACGCGCAAGCCCTCAAGAACCGCGGCGCGGGCTAGGTGATAGGTGGTAGTGGATTTACCTACCCCACCTTTTTGATTACACAGTGAAATGGTGAGCATCATTGTCTCCTCATGGGTTACATGTCTACGGTTGCCAGCGTTGCCGTCATTGCCAGTGTTGCCGACGTTGCTGGCAGTGCTGGCGGTTAGAACAGGTAGTTGTTGAACATGGTTGGTAGTAGGTCGAGAGCCTGGCGTTGTAGGCGCACTGAAACGTTCATGTATAGCGCGGTTGTTTGTAGGTTTTCGTGACGCATAAGGGTTTGCACTACCCGCGCGTCTGCTCCTGCTTCAAGTAGGGCTGTGGCGAAATAGTGGCGTAGCTGGTGGGAAGTCATTGTGATACCCGCTCGCGCAAAAGCGTCAGAAATACTTGAACCAACTGCCCGACGTTCTACATGCGTGTGAGGGCATGTGGAAGAAGGGAACCACCAACCGCGTAGAGGGTAGTGTTCAGCCTCGCGCAAGATGATGGGATGCACTGGCAGAACGGCGGTTTTATTGCCTTTTCCAACTACGGTTATCATTCCCGTTGCGTGATCGATGTCTTGTCCGCGTATTTTCGCTATTTCGTGGACTCGCAGCCCAGCAAAGGCAGCAAGCATGATGCGGGTGCGCGTAGCGGGACGCAGAGGCGAGGTGAGAACGGCTCGTAGCTGTTCATCTGTGATAGGTCGCGGTTGATACTTAGGACGTTTAGGCGCTGCAACGCGGGACATAGGATTGTCCTGACGGTGATCGCTGATAACCAGCCAATGATAGAAGGCTCGCAGATGCACGTAATATGTGTGGCGCGTGATCGCAGACGGTAACGTGGCAAGCCATAAAGTAATGTCCTCGAAATTGGCTACCTGAGCGTTCACCCCCGTTTGCTGAGTGAATTGGTCTACGACACGTAATCGTTCATCAATCGTCCTTACTGACAAAGAGCGTGCGGACATCTCTACAGTCCATAGGCGGGCGAGTTGTTCAAAAGGAATAACAGTTTTGAGCATGACTAAAGTTTCAGCCATTAGCATTGGCAAGCATGCCCAATTGTTGAAAAAAACGGGCATTGCTGGCAGCGCCATCACTGCCATAGTTGCCGTCATTACTGGCATTGCCATAGTTGCTGGCAATACGAGTAAAAAGAAAAACGAAGCACAGAGCCAGCGAAGATACGATGCCGAAAATGAGTGGAACTCTTTACCGGGCTTGTAATGAATAGGTCGTGGGTTCGATTCCCACAGGTGGCTCGACTGAAACGGTCTGGACTTGCGGGTTGAGGCCGTTTTCTTTATATTCGGTGGTTTTGTCTGCTCGACGCTTCTATGATGAACGATTGATATATAACATTTGTCGTTTAAGCTCTCCGTCGCCAAAAAATGAAAAAGCCTCCGACACCTGCAGTGCCGGAGGATCTCACACGAGTCGGGGTGGCGGGATTTGAACCCACGACCTCTTCGTCCCGAACGAAGCGCGCTACCAAACTGCGCCACACCCCGTGCGACTGTTCGAGTATAGCGAGTCAAAGTCCCAGATGACAAAACGGAAAGCCCCTAGAGTCTGCCGAATAAGTCACAGTGCCCGATCCGAGCGCCCAGCCTAAATGCGTGGCAATCATTCGCCGGTAGCGCTATCCAAACGGGCTGCGTGAACGCTATGCGATTGAAAGAAGGGTGGCCTCGGGGCGTGTTGCGATACGAACCTGCGCGTAGCGCGACGTCCCCAGTCCGGCACTGACATTGACGAAGGACTGGTGCGTGCCATATCGCCACGAGTGCAGCCCTTTTGCGTATTTCCGTGGGAGGTCGCAGTTCGTCACGATCGCTCCAAAGCCGGGAAGTCCAATCTGACCGCCGTGCGTGTGACCGGCGAAGATAAGGTCGGCTCCAGCGTCCGTCATGGCGTTCAAAACGCGCGTATATGGAGCGTGCGTGAGACCGATACGCAGGTTCTGCTGGTTCGCCCACGAATCCAACGGGATGGGAAGTCGATCGCGGTTGAGGTGCGCGTCGTCGGTCCCGATAAAGCTGAGCGTTTGGGACGTGTGCGCGGCCTCGTGAATAGAAGGCGAAGAAGCGCCAGGTGCGATGGTCGACGAAGACGAGACGCGCGCAACCGGTGCTAAGACAACGGGAATCGAAAGCGTATCTGCGCGGTTAGTCAGGTTCGTCCAGCCGGCTTCGTGGAATGCGGAAGTCAGTTCAGTCCACGGCAGGTCCGGCGTTGTGCGCGCCTTTTGAGGGTGTCCGCCGACAAGGTAGCGTGCCCAGCTCTTCGGCATCTGCGAATAGTAGTCATTCGAGCCGAGCACGTAGGCACCGGGGTAGTCCAGCAGTGGTTTGTAGGCGCGCATCAGGGGGACGAGGCCGTCCACACTGGAGAAGTTATCGCCGGTAGAAACGACGAAATCAATGTGGTTTGTGGCCGTAACTTTCCTGAGGAAATCTTCGATGAAGTCTTGGCCGGGAAACATGTGCAGGTCAGAGACGTGAAGGATTGTCAGTGGCTGGATATTGCGCGATGGATCCAAGGTGACGTGGACGTGTCGCAATGTTGGCCAGCGTCGTTCAAACGAGCCCCAGGCGAGCGCTGACGCCCCCGCCAACCCCATGCCAAGGGTCGTGTAGGCGACGCCTTTAAACGCGCTCCCAGCGATGTTGCGGGAGCTTGTGTGCACGTCGTACGTCATGGGTCTGCCTTATTCGGAGTCTTCCTCTTCGTACTGCTCGGTTGCCTGAGCTGCGGGCTGCTGAGTACGAGGCTGCGGGGCGGGGGAACCGATGCTGACCATCGGCATGGGCTCGATCGGAGTGTTCGCCATAACGGCTGACATGTAGGGTGCCCAGATGGTGCGACCAACGAAGGTCTCACCGTAAAGCTGGGAGTAGTAGACGCCGTTGATGGTCACGTTTTGAACGGGCTGGGTTGAAGCGTTCGCGTGGCCAACCCATGCCGAGGTGGCCAGAGAGGGGGTGAAACCGCTCATCCATGTGTTCGAGTTGTTATCCGTTGTACCCGACTTACCGGCGAACTGGCGGCCGTCAGCGATGTGTGTGGACGTGTAGTACTGGCTCACGGCCTGTGTCAGCGTCGTTGCCGTCTGCTGGGCGGCGGTTTCGGGGATGACCTGGCTACATTCGGGCGCGTATTCCTTCAGCGTGTTCTCGTCGCGGTCGGTGACCGACAGGAGCGCGTTCGGCTTGCAGTAGTTACCGTTGTTCGCGATCGCAGCGAAAGCACCGGCAACTTCAAGCGGGTTTGTTGACGAGGTGCCCAAGACGTTTGCCGGGAAGAGGTCGGCGACTTCGCCGTTCTGGGTTACGCCAAGGTCGTAGGCGGTCTGGAAGATCTGACAGAAGTCAACGCGCGATGCCATGTTCACGAACGCTTGGTTAACCGACAGGCCGGTTGCGCGAATGACGTTCATTGCGCCGTCCTTGCCGGGAAGGTCGACGACGTTGTAGGCGCCGGTGTTGATCGTTTGATCGCCACAGTGGAAGGCGTTCGAACCGTAGTAGCGGTTTGCTGAACCAACGGCTTCGTAGGCGCTGTGGCCTTCCTTGAACCATTGCAACAGGGTGAAGACCTTGTAGGTTGAACCGACCTGGAACTGACCATCGGCGGCGTAGTTTGCCATGGTCTGGCCGGCTTCAACACCGTAGTTGGTGTTCTGGCTCATCACTAGGATGTGTCCGGTGCTGGGCTCAACGGACACCAGTGCGGTATCAACGTCGGAGGCGTCGTCGACGGGGATCGCGCTGGTCAGTGAGTTCCAAGCGGCCGCTTGCTTCGTCGGATCAAGGGTGGTGCGGATCGTGATGCCCGCGGTCTTCAGCATGTGTTCGCGTTTCGCGGACGTATCGCCGTAGGTGTCATCGGCAAGGAATTGTGACAGGACGTAGTCGCAGAAGTATGCGGAGGAGCCCGATGCGCCGGAGCATCCTTCGGCGGAGACGTTCGGGTTCAACATGTCTTCAATGGTGGTGGCGAGGCCCGCGTCGTATTCCTCTTGCGTGATGATTTCCTGTTCAAGCATCAAGCCAAGAACAAGGTCGCGACGTTCTTTTGCTGCTTCAGGGTATGACAGAGGATTGTATTCAACGGGGGACTGGACCAAGCCTGCGAGCATTGCTGCTTCGAGGTAGTTGATTTCAGAGGCGCTCTTGGAGAAGTAGCGCTGCGATGCGGCTTCGACACCGTAGGTGATGGGGCCGAAGGGCGCGATATTGAGGTAACCGGTGAGAACCTGATCTTTGTCCAGCTTCCGTTCAAGGGCGAGAGCGTATTTGATCTCGCGGAGCTTGCGGGCTGCGGTCTGTTCGGTTGCCGCGTTGACCTGTTCAGCGTCGCCTTCCAAGTAGCCCTTTTCAAGGAGGGCGTTTCGAACGTACTGCTGCGTAATGGTGGATGCGCCCTGGGTGCCGGTTTCGGCCAAGTTGTTGACGAATGCGCGGGCGATGCCGGTTGCGTCAACGCCGTCGTGTTCGTAGAAGCGCTTGTCTTCGACTGTGACGATGGCTTGCTTCATGATGTCGGCGATGTTTGCCGAGGGGACGACGATGCGCTGTTTGTCGTAGAAGCGTGCAATCACTGCGCCTGTTGAATCGAGCATTTGCGATTCTTCTGCGGGCTCGACGACTTCAATTTCGCTGGGGAGGTCGTTGAAAACTTCCGGCATCGACTTGGCGGCGAGCGCGAGAGATCCGGTGAGCGGGACGAACATGCCTGCCCCGAGCACGCCGATGAGTGCTGACGTGGACACGAATGCCACGAGGAGCGCGACGAGCTGTGCGGGCCGGATAAGGCGCGAGTGATTGTGCGACATAGGTTAAGAATACGTGTTGGTGAGCGCTCCGCAGTGAGCAGACGCTTCTTTTTTGTGTGACTCTCTGCCAGGGCGAGACATCTTCGGTTTGTTAATTACTGTGGATGTGTGTATCGTCACAGGTGGAAGCTCATAGGCGAGCGATTTGGAAGTGCATATTCATGACCACCATTGACCAGGATCAGAGTTGGGTAGCAAAGGCGCTGTGTGCAAACTCTGAACCTGATGCTTCATTTGTTCAAGGGGCTGCGCAGCGCCAGGTACGCCTGCGTTGTTTGCAGTGCGAGGTCCGTTTGGAATGTCTTGCTGACGCCCTGCAGTCCGAAGCCAATTTTGGCGTGTGGGGTGGGTTGACAGAGCGTGAGCGACGCGCAATGCTTCGCCACTACACGACCGTTGAAAATTGGCGGGCCTGGCTGGAGTCCTCCCCGGATCCGCTGGCTGCTGAGATTCGTGCGGCGAAGGTTCCGCGGGTGCTTGCGCACGTTCGCGGGTGAACATCAGTTTCGTTTGATGCCACTGATTGACGAGGCCGCGACGGCGTGGCCGTCGTGGAACGAGTGGCAGTGAAGAACGTAGGATTGAGCCATGACTAAATGGGAATATGCAACGATTCCGTTGCTTACGCATGCCACGAAAGCAATTCTTGACCAGTGGGGTTCTGACGGGTGGGAGCTCGTTCAGGTGATCCCCGGTCCGACTGGTTCAGAGAATCTGGTTGCCTACTTGAAGCGACCGATCGAAGACTGAGCTGTGATGGCCTGATCGGTTGGCGCTTCGCTGACGGATTTAACAGACTGAATAC
>NZ_JBHNPV010000043.1:0-1092 GCF_059082735.1 Actinotignum sp. usb-actsch-rep-73
CTGTCGATCAGCGCCGACACCGAGATTCTCGTCAACCCCTCCGGATCTTTTACGGTTGGTGGGCCGAAAGCAGACACGGGTCTGACGGGCCGCAAGCTGATGGTCGACACCTACGGCGGACTCGCGCTCCATGGTGGTGGCGCGTTCTCGGGCAAGGACGCCTCGAAGGTTGACCGTTCGGGTGCCTATATGACGCGCCTGATCGCCCGCACGATCGTCGACGCTCGTCTGGCTCATGAGTGTCAGGTGGCGATCAGTTATGCGATTGGGAAAGCTGATCCGGTCGCCTTCACCATCGACACCCTCGGCACCGGCGAATACTCTGACGAGATCCTCACTGCTGCTGCGCGGGAAGTGTTTCCGCTGCGCCCCGGAGCAATCATCGACGCCTTGAACCTTCGCAAGCCTGGCTTTACACAGTATTCAACCTACGGTCACTTCGGCCATGCCGGTCTGCGCTGGGAGAGCTCGTTCGCTCACGTTAATGCTTTAGGGAAGGCGGTGAAGAAGCATGCTCATGAAAACAATGCCAATAGCTGAGCTGAAGCCCGCTGACTACAACCCTCGTAAAGACCTCCAGCCCGGCGATCCCGAATACGAGAAGCTCAAGCGATCCCTGACCGAGTTTGGCTACGTCGAGCCCGTTATCTGGAACTCCACCACCGGGCATGTCATTGGTGGTCATCAGCGCTTGAAAGTGCTCGAAGACCTCGGCCACACGGACGTGGACGTGATCGTCGTGGAGCTGGATGAGACGCGCGAGAAAGCACTCAACATCGCGCTCAACAAGATCAGCGGCGAATGGGACCAGGACAAACTCTCACTCTTGATTGCCGACCTCGATGCTTCGGATTTCGACGCTGAACTCACCGGTTTCGATGACGCTGAGATCGCGCAGCTTATCGGCTCATTGGATGAGGGTGAGGTGGAGGATGACGAGTTTGACCTCACCGCCGCGTTAGAAGCTGCTACTTTCGTGGAGCGTGGGGATATCTGGACGCTTGGCCGCCACCGACTCGTGTGCGGCGACGCCACCAGCGCCGAGGACGTCGAGTTGTTGATGGATGGTAAGCGTGCGAATCTTGTGTTGAC
>NZ_JBHNPV010000044.1:0-26302 GCF_059082735.1 Actinotignum sp. usb-actsch-rep-73
CTTCAGTCAAAGCTCGGCAACACGTAGCGGTAGACGAGTGGACTCACGCACAATGTGGCAGTTATCTGGCGGATTATCGCCGTGAACCGGCTATGCTTTTTAAAGTAGAAATGTAGCTATCAGGGCTAGAACGCCCACGTTTGAAAAGCGCAACCGCGCAGGAATAGAGGAAGAAGCCATGGCAGAAGAACAAGGATCACGTTTTGATAAGGGTCGTGGTGGATTCCAACGTCGCTCACGGTGGAGCGACCACAATCAATCCCGCGCAAACAACAACCGTCGCGAAGGTGGATACGGCCGTCGCGACGATGACCGCCGTGAAGGCGGATACGCGCGACGCGATAACGATCGGCGTGACGGTGGTTATGGTCGTCGTGATGACAATCGTGGTCGTAGCTTTGATCGTAACAATGATCGGCGTGAAGGCGGATACGCACGACGCGATAACGATCGGCGTGACGGCGGTTATGGTCGTCGTGATGACAACCGAGGTCGTAGCTTTGATCGTAACAATGACCGCCGTGAAGGCGGATATGGGCGTCGTGGTGATGATCGTCGTCAGGGCGGTTATGGGCGTCGCGATGATAATCGTGGTCGTGGTTTCGACCGTAACAATGATCGGCGTGAAGGCGGATACGCACGACGCGATAACGATCGGCGTGACGGCGGTTATGGTCGTCGTGATGACAACCGAGGTCGTGGTTTCGACCGTAACAATGACCGCCGTTCCGGCGGTTTTGACCGTAACAATGAGCGTCGCGGTGGCGATCGCCAGCGCGGTGATCGCATGCCTCCCAGCCATAACCAAGAGCAGTACCAAAACTACGCTTCCACTGACGAGTACGTCTCGCCCAATCCGAATGAGCCCACGATTCCCGCAGGTGTGTCCGCCCAGGAACTTGATGCCGCAGCACTGCGCGCACTTACTACACTTTCCGGCCCGAATAAGGACATCGTTGCCCGCCACCTCGTGATGGCCGGACAGCTGATTGACCTTGATCCGGAACTTGCCTACAAGCATGCTTCAGCAGCATCTGCGCGTGCCGGTCGCGTCGACGTTGTCCGCGAAGCAAGTGCCTTGACCGCATACGCATCCGGTCGCTATGACGAGGCGCTCCGTGAGGTCCGCGCCGTCCGTCGTATGCGCGGTGACAACTCGCTTCGTGCAGTCGAAGCCGATTGTGAACGTGGCCTGGGACGCCCTGAAAAGGCTGTCGAAATCATCGACCAGACTGAAACCAAGGGCATGGAACTGTCTGAGCAAGTCGAACTGATTCTGGTTTCTTCCGGCGCTCGCGCCGATCTTGGCCAGAACGAAGTTGGTCTGCTCATCGTCGATGATGCGTTGGCTGTACTGCCCGCAGACACGGATCCCTTCCTCCTGCGTCGCTTGAACGAAGTCAAGATTGATCGTCTGCGTGAACTTGGACGCGATGATGAAGCCGACGAACTCGAATCCCAACTTCCTGAAGAAATCGAAGACCCCGATATCGTTGATATTTCGCTCTATGCGGATGCTGACGTTGACAATAAGCGCACTCAGCTTCGTGCAATGTCAAGACCGCTGGTCGAAGAATTCGATGTTGCCCTCTTTGATCTCGATGGCACCGCATGGAATGGTGATGAGCCGATCGAACATGCAGCTGACGCAGTGAAAGAAGCACGCGAAGCCGGCATGAAGACCGTGTTCGTTACGAATAACGCGATGCGTAGCCCTCGCCAGGTTGCCGACAAGCTGAACACGATGGACTTTGAAGCAGATCCGTCGATGGTGATGACCTCCGCCATGGATGTTATTGCTTTGATGAAGGAACGTATCGAAGACGGTTCGAAGGTCTTTGCTATCGGTGGCGACGGTCTTCGCGTTGCACTGACTGAAGCGGGATATGAGCTTGTTAATTCCGCTGATGATGAGCCGGTTGCCGTTGTTCAGGGCCTCGACAAGGACGTGAACTGGGTGCTCATGTCGGAAGGCGCATTTGCCATTCAACGCGGTGCGCGCTTCTTCGCAACGAACCTTGACACAACTCTTCCACAGGAACGTGGCTTTGCTCTTGGCAACGGCTCTCTTGTCGCCGCCATTGAACATGCAACGGGCAAGCGTGCGTTTGCAGCGGGCAAGCCGGAACCGGGTATTTACCAGCGTGCTGCTGCGCTGGTTGGCGGCGAGAAGCCGATCGCTGTTGGCGACCGCCTTGAAACCGACATCCTGGGTGCTATTCGCGCAGGCATGCCGGCAATGCATGTTCTTACCGGTATTCATGACGCACAAGCCATTGTGACGGCTCCTCGCGGCCAGCGCCCCAGCTTCCTTGCCCTCGATATCCGAGGCCTTCAGGAAACTCATCCGCGCGCTAAGCACCACCTGGATAACTCCTGGACCTGTGGCGTCTCTCAGGTTGTCCGCATCGCACGTCACGGTGGAATTTTCGTCGACGATGTTGAACTGGCCGCGGATGAGATCTACACGATTACGCTCGACACCTACCGTGCAATGGCGGCAGCAGGCTGGGATTACTCTGACGAAAACGCCGGAGAGACCCCGCGTTGCCCCAAGCTCACAGTCGTTCCGAACGACGATGAGTCCGGAATCGTTGTTGCGCCGATTGAAATCTTAGAAGAAGCAGAAAGCGACGAGGGCTTCACCTCCTCTGACGAACTGCTTGCAGTTCAAGCAGATGAACTTGATGAAGCATTGGAAACTCCTGCGTTCCTTCCCGGCGAAGAAGAACTCGAACGTCTTCTTGCCGAAACTGAAGACGATGACGAAGCGGGCGAAACTCAAGGCGAGTGATGACTAATCTCAGTGACGGTTCTGGGGCGGGCGTGACGCCGCCCCAGAACCGGAGCCTTCGCAATGATGATGCTCACCAGGCTACGAATTCAGGACAGAATGCCCAGTCTGAAACGGTGAGCATCGAAGAACTTGAACGCGAGATCGTTCGTTTGAAAGAACGCGACGTTGTTCTACGCACGCGTCTATCCGGTCCGGAGTTCTTGTGAAACTGCGTCGAATTGATTCGGAGCTTGTGCGCAGGGGATTGGCTCGATCTCGTACCCACGCCCAAGAAATGATCGCCGACCAGCGTGTGAAGCTCGACGGAGAAATCGTTCTGAAGCCCGCACGTCAAATGGATCCTGCACAGGCGATCGTGATCAGCGAGGCACTAGAGATCGAATACGTCTCTCGTGGTGCGCATAAACTGGCCGGTGCCCTAGATATTCTGGGCGATACTGCTCCCACGATTGCGGACGCAGTGTGTATGGACGCCGGCGCTTCAACCGGTGGATTCACTGACGTGTTGTTACGCAGAGGAGCCCGCCAGGTGTTTGCCGTTGACGTTGGTTACGGTCAGCTTGCTTGGAAGCTCCAGTCAGATCCTCGTGTCGTCGTGATGGATCGTACCAACGTACGCACGATGAAAGACGGCGATCTGGATCCGAAGCCACAGATCGTTGTTGGCGATATGTCCTTTATTTCACTGACGCTTGTTATCCCGGCTCTCGTTGCAGTTGCAACCGATGACGCTGATTTCCTGCTGATGGTGAAGCCGCAGTTTGAGATCGGCAAAGAACGTCTCGGCCACGGTGGCGTTGTTCGCAACCCGAACCATCACGTGGAAACCGTCGAAAATGTTGCGCTCTGCGCCATCGACAACGGTTTGACAGTCCGCGCAGTCGCAGCTTCGCCTCTTCCGGGGCCTTCTGGGAACGTTGAGTACTTTATCCATATGTCCGCATCTGGCTCAGGCGGAATTGATGCTGATGAGTTACGCTCACGTATCAAAGAGGCAGTGATCGCTGGCCCCGCAGATTCGAAGGGACTTCAATGATTCGTCGCGTCATGCTTGTCTGGCATAAGCATCGTCCTGACGCGCAGACAGCAGCATCGGTCATGATGAGCGAGCTCGACTCTCTTGGCGTAGAGGTCGTCGAAGAAGCGCGCCCAAATTCTGCCGATCTTCTTCTTGCCCTCGGTGGTGATGGAACGATCCTTGCGGCAGCTGAATATGCTCGCCGTTGCGATGTACCCCTTCTCGGAGTGAACCTCGGCCACATGGGCTTTCTCGCTGAGGCAACCGATCAGGGTTTCGACGAACTGGCACAACGCATCGCGAACGAAGATTTCCATCTGGAAACCCGCATGACGTTGGACGTTGTTGTTCGCCACCCCGATGGGACAGTCATTACTGACTGGGCGTTGAACGAAGCGGTCGTTATCCACACGGATGTTGCCCATCCGGTGCATCTTGCGCTGGCAGTCGACGGACAGGACGTTTCAACGTATGGCGCTGATGGCATTGTTTTGGCGACGCCAACAGGCTCAACCGCATATAGTTTCTCTGCCGGTGGACCAGTTGTATGGCCCGATATGGAGGCGATCGTGATGGCGCCGTTGGCGGCTCATGGATTGTTTACGAGGCCGCTTGTCGTGGGTCCATCTTCCAAGCTTGAAGTGGGCGTGCTCAGTGAAAACTGGACCTCGCCAGAACTATGGTGCGATGGCAAACGACGGAACAGTTTGCCTCCGGGCTCGAGTGTGACCACAACGGTTGGTCAGTGGCCGGTGAGACTTGTCCGTCTTGATGACACTCCATTCTCGACTCGTCTGGTTCAGAAATTTAATCTTCCGACCCGCGGTTGGAGGAACGGACGTAACAGGTCGGTCGGGAAATGATTTCAACGATTGAAATCTCCGGGATCGGTGTGATTGACCGCGCCACTCTTGACTTCGGTGAGGGGCTCACGGTCCTTACCGGCGAGACGGGTGCCGGTAAAACGATGGTGCTCACATCGGTCAATCTTCTATTGGGCTCGCGGGCAGAGCCAGCCTTAGTGCGCGAAGGACGATCTCGCGCGCAAGTCGATGGTGTCTTCATTCTGGATGAGCAACACATAGCTCCTCTGGTCGAAGAGGGAATTGACGTTGAAGATTCGGAGCTGATTGTTTCGCGTACCGTTCTAGCCCAGGGGCGCTCGCGCGCACACGTCGGTGGGCGAATGGTTCCAGCATCGGGGCTTGCCCAGACGGTTGCCCCTCTGATCACAGTGCACGGGCAGGCCGAACAAATGCGTTTAAAAAACCCGAACGCGCAACGTGACCTCGTAGATTCCTACGGCGACCAAGCGCACCAGGATCTGCTGGCCGAATACGAGAAAGCTTGGAAAGAAGCGGTGAACGCCAAGCGTTCTTTCGACGACATTACGAAGAACGCAGATGAGCGTATCCGAGAAACAGAATCGCTAAGCGCAGCTCTTGAAGCGATTGATGCTTTCGACCCTCATGAAGGTGAGGACGAAGAGCTACGACTTGAAGCGCGTCGCCTGATGAGCGTGGAAGACCTCCGTCGGTTTATTGATACTGCAACGGCTTTCATCCGAGGAACTGACGATACAGATGGAGCCTCGAGCCTTCTTCGACACAGTCGCGACCAGATTTCTTGCGCGCGCAGTCTCGACGAGTCGCTCGCGTCTCTTGAACGACAGGCAGAATCGATCGCAATCGATGTTGAGACTCTGGGGGATGACCTGGGAGCCTACGCTCGTAGCCTCGACGCTGACCCCAGTCGTCTTGCATGGGTTCATTCGCGACGCGCTGATCTGAAGAAACTTCTTGAAGGCCGGGCCGATGATGCGACTGGCCTCATTGAATGGGCGCAACGCGCACGTAGGCGTCTTGAAGAGCTTGTGACCAGTGGAAATAATCCTGAGGTCGCCGAAAAGAAACTGAAGGAAGCTCAAGCGCGTGTCCTCGAAGTCGGTTCACGGCTTCACGATTCCCGCGTCCGATGCGGTTGTGAGCTGGCGGAAAAAGTAACGGGGGAGCTGCACGCGCTTGCCATGGCAGACGCGAAGCTTATTTGTATCGTTGAAAAGACAAAACCTACGTCGCATGGCCTCGACGACGTCACTATCCTGCTTCAACCGCACTCGTCGGCCACACCACGCCCACTTGGGCAAGGAGCCTCCGGTGGCGAGCTGTCCCGCATCATGCTGGGACTCGAAGTCGTCTTGGGTGAAAAGAGCACCACGAAGACCTTCATTTTCGACGAAGTTGATGCGGGAATTGGCGGGCAAACGGCGACTGAAGTGGGTGCCCGTTTGAAACGCCTGGCGCAAAACCGGCA
This sequence comes from Actinotignum sp. usb-actsch-rep-73, assembly GCF_059082735.1. NCBI lineage: Bacteria > Bacillati > Actinomycetota > Actinomycetes > Actinomycetales > Actinomycetaceae > Actinotignum > Actinotignum sp. usb-actsch-rep-73. The sequence goes on from NZ_JBHNPV010000044.1 coordinate 6,129, forward strand.
GGTTATTGTCGTCACTCACCTCCCGCAGGTCGCTGTCTTCGCCTCGCACCACCTAGTGGTGACGAAGAATGACGGTCTCACCGACGTGCACGTGGTGGAAGGTGAAGCCAGAGAGGCTGAATTAACGCGGATGATGGGTGGAGATGCTCACTCTCCGGCGGCGCGCCGACACGCTATCGAAGTCCTGACTTCAGCCGTGCCACAATCACAGGGATGAGTAGCGAAAAAATCCAGTCCGCTTCAGGCGCGACACAAATCACGGGTATCGTACGCGTTGACAGTCGTGTTCGAAACATTACTGCTCGCATGGAACCCGGTGACATTGCAGTAATCGATCAGGTTGACCTTGATCGTCAAAGCGCGCACGCTCTCGTGTCGCGTGAACCGAAGGCCGTCCTTAATGCCGCGCCTTCGTCGTCAGGTCGCCAACAGGTGCGCGGACCTCGTGTACTTCTCGAAGCAGGAATCATCGTCATCGATGATCTTGGCCCCGACGTGATGTCCCTGCGTGAAGGTGACACCATCACAATCGAAGATGGTCGTGTTCTTCGCGACGATGAAGTCGTATCGACAGGTCGTCTGCTTTCCCTGCGCGATTTGGAAAACGACGAAGTCGAAAGCCGACAGCTCATTTCAACGCAGATCGGTTCATTCGCAGCCTCGATCGAAGAATTCCTTGATCGTGATGGAGGCGTCCTACGAGGTGTTGGCGTTCCGACCTTTAAGAAAGACCTCGAAGGAAAGCCCGTTGTTGTCGTCCTTGACGATTCCCAGACCAAACAACAGCTGAAGAACCTGAAGCGTTGGATCGGCGATGCGTCTCCGATCATCATCGGTGTTGACGGAGGTAGTGATCTGGCGCGTTCTGCCGGGTTTAAACCTCAGATCGTTGTCGGTGACATGGATCAGATCAGCGATAAGGTTCTTCGTGGAGCAGGCCGTAGGATTCTTCGACGCGGTCACGACGGTATCGCTCAAGGAAGCGAACGACTCAACCGCATGGGTCTGCACGCCGACGTTGTCGAAATGTCGGGTTCGTCCGAAGACGTTGCCCTGCTGGTAGCTAAGCATTCGGGCGCCTCGTCGATCGTTCTCGTCGGTGGTCACCACGATCTTGACGATTTCGTTGACCGTGGTCGCTCCGCGATGTCGCCCTCATTCTTTACTCGACTCGTTGCCGGGGATGAACTCGTTCAGGCTCGAGCAGTTGCCGCCAGCCACCGCCCACGACTCTCAGGTTTCTGGATCGTGCTACTGGCGTTGGTGATGATTGGTGGAATCGGTGTTGCTCTCTGGGCGACGCCGTGGGGCAATGATTTGTTCTCATCGATTATTTCGCTTGCGAGCCCGTCCACCCCATTGTCCCCTGACTCTTTGACGAACCTCAACTGAGGAGATACAAAATGATGAATTTCCGTTACCACCTGGTATCGCTGATCGCAGTGTTCGTGGCGCTTTCGATCGGTGTCATCCTCGGTTCTGGTCCGTTGCAGTCCCGAATCTCTGGGGCTCTTGCAGATAAGAATGCAGCATCTTCCGTTGCCGATGCCCAGGCTCTTGCTCAGGCTCAAGCTTTGGCAAGCGCTGAAGCAGCAGGTCTTGATGCGATTGCATCGAACAAGCTTGATGGCACTCTGTCCGGCATGAAGGTAACAACAATTGGTCTGCCCGGAGCTACGGCTGAAGACATTACTACGGTCAGCGATCGCCTGTCCGCCGCTGGCGCCGAGGTAATCGGCCATGTCTCGCTGACGGACAACTTTGATAACGCTGGAATGTCTCAGTACCGTGAGACCCTTTCAAGCCCCCTTTCGAGCCATATGTCTAATCTGCCCTCATCTGCATCGGGCGAAGCAATCATCAGCTTCGGCATCGTTGCAGTCTTGACGACTACGGGTTCTGAAACGGACCTCGTGAAGGAGATTTTGACTGACGATTCCACTCCGATTATGTCGATCGCCACGGATCCGGCCGGAGCAACAGAAGCCATCGTTGTCGTCGGCCCGCGTGCTTCGGCAACTGTTTTAGCTCAGAACTCTGCAGATTCTTCCCAGTCTGGCGTTGTGGAACGTGCTCCTCAGGCGTGGTTGGGTCTTGCTCAGGCGGTTACTTCTGTTCCGAAGTCTGCGGTTATCGTCGCCGATGCTTCGACGGATTCGTCCATGGGACAGGTTCTGCGCACTCAGGGTGCCCAGGTCACGTCAATCGATTCGCCTGGCACGACGCTGTCGGCAATCTCAGCCGTCATCTCCCTGAAGGATGCGTCCGCAACTGCTCGCGCATACGGCGTTCAAAATGGCGCCACTGCGGTTATACCTGAGCTTCCGTGATAGGAGCTATCGTTTCGCCTCAACGTTCGTGACAGCGAGCCACTAGCGCTTCCACCACGTGGCGTTTCCAACTGTGCGGTGCGTATCATCTTGGCCTTCTGAGTCGAGGTGATACGCACCGTTTTGTTATGCTGGAGTCCCATGGTGATGTCTTCAACGCGCGCTATGGGCGCAGATCAAATGGTAACCAAGCAGATTTTTGTTACTGGCGGTGTCGTCAGTTCACTGGGTAAAGGGTTGACCGCTTCAAGTCTTGGTCGTCTTCTTCGTTCTCGTGGTCTTTCTGTTGTGATGCAGAAGCTTGATCCGTACATTAACGTCGATCCGGGCACAATGAACCCCTTCCAGCACGGTGAAGTTTTCGTGACGGAAGATGGTGCTGAGACCGACCTCGATATTGGTCACTACGAGCGTTTCCTTGATGTTGCTCTTTCGGGTGACGCAAACGCGACAACCGGTCAGGTCTACTCGACGGTGATCGCGAAGGAGCGTCGTGGTGAATACCTTGGTGATACCGTCCAGGTTATCCCGCATATTACTGATGAAATTAAACGCATGATGCGTTCCCAGGCTCGTCCTGATGCCGAAGGTAACACTCCTGACGTGATCATCACGGAAATTGGTGGCACCGTCGGTGATATTGAATCTCAGCCGTTCCTCGAAGCTGCACGTCAAGTGCGCGCCGATCTTGGTCGCGAGAACGTTGCCTTTGTTCACGTTTCGCTGATTCCGTTCCTGCCAGCTGCCGGCGAACTGAAGACGAAGCCGACGCAGCACTCTGTTGCTGCTCTTCGTTCGATCGGTATTGCTCCCGATGCTCTTGTGTTGCGCACGGATCGTCCGCTTCCTGAGGGGATTAAGGGCAAGGTCGCGCTGATGTGCGACGTTGACCGCGATGCCGTCATCGAGTGCAAGGATGTGTCGTCGATTTACGAGGTTCCGCCGACGCTTCACCGTGAGGGACTTGATGCCTACTTGGTTCAACGTCTTGGATTGCAGTTCCGCGATGTTGATTGGACGGAGTGGAATGGCTTGCTCGAGCGGGTTCACTCCCCGAAGTACCGCGTTGAGGTTGCCCTGGTTGGCAAGTACATTGATCTGCACGATGCGTATCTGTCGGTTCAGGAAGCCATCAAGCACGGTGGCTTTGCAAACAATGCTCGCGTTGATATCCGCTGGGTCGCGTCCGATGGTTGCGAGACGCCCGAAGGTGCCAGTCGTGAACTTGCCGGTGTAGATGCGATCTGTGTCCCCGGTGGTTTCGGTGTACGAGGCATCGAAGGCAAGCTTGGTGCCCTGCGCTGGGCACGTGAACACGGCGTTCCTACTCTGGGCCTCTGCCTTGGCTTGCAGTGCATGGTGATTGAAGCATCGCGTAACATGCTGGGTCTGGCTGGCGCTTCTTCGACGGAGATGGATCCCGAGACTTCCGATCCGGTTGTTGCCACGATGGCTGACCAGATGGACATCGTTTCCGGCGAAGGTGATCTTGGCGGCACGATGCGCCTTGGCTCTTACCCTGCAAAACTCACCGAAGGTTCCATTGTTGCTCAGGCGTATGGAATGACCGAGGTGACCGAACGTCACCGTCACCGCTACGAGGTCAACAACGCCTATCGCGATCGCCTTGAAGCGGCGGGCCTGCATATTTCCGGTACTTCGCCCTCGGGTGATCTGGTTGAGTTCGTTGAGCTTGATCGTTCCATGCACCCGTACTACGTGGCGACCCAGGCTCACCCGGAGTTCAAGTCGCGTCCGACGAACCCGCATCCACTGTTCGCGAGCCTCGTCCACGCTGCCCTGGAACGCCACAAGGGACGCTACTCGTCGAACCAAGACACTCATGTCGTTGAGGAATCGGCGAAATGACCTTGCGTGAAGTTGCGGCCTCTCAGGCGAAGGCCGAAGGTGACACTCCAGCTCAATTCGAGGTCATTGAACACCGTCATCTGTGGGATGGTCGGGTCATCGGGCTTGAAGAGGATGAAGTTCGTCTGATTGAAGACGCTGAACCTGTTCTTCGCCAGTACACCACGCACCCAGGTGCGGTCGCTGTCGTGGCGTTGCGGGGCGAAGCTGGCAACGAAGAGGTACTTCTTGAACGTCAGTATCGTCATCCGGTGCGAGCAAACCTATGGGAAATTCCCGCGGGATTGCTCGATATCGAAGGGGAAGACTATGTCTGTGCCGCCCAGCGAGAACTGGCTGAAGAAGTTGATCTTCAAGCCAATCAATGGGATGTTCTGGTCGACTACTTCACGTCGCCGGGAGGATCTGTTGAATCGCTTCGTATCTTCCTCGCGCGTGATCTGGTCGAGCTTGATCAGGAGTTCGAACGTCTGGACGAAGAGGCACTCATGGTGAGTTCCTGGGTGAAGCTTGATGACGCTGTGGACATGATCTTTGCTGGCAAGTTGCACAACCCATCTGCGGTAACTGGAATTCTTGCAACCTGGAATGCGCGAGCACGTGGTTGGAAGGACCTCCGACCTGCGGATTCACCCTGGATGCGCTAAGGAAACGTGTGGCGTTTTTGACACGTCTGAATTTCGATAAGCATATTGTGCGTAAAAGGACGTAGACTCTGACATAGATTCCCATGTGAACAGATGATCGGAGGCCTTGTGGGCGAACAGCTCGATGCGCGAACTCGCGAGCAAGTCCTCGATTTGATCGTCGAAAAGGGACCCGTGACTGCAACCGTCATCGCTCGAATTCTTAAGCTGACTACCGCAGCCGTGCGCAGGCACATCACCATCTTGTTGGATTCGAAAGAAATCATGGAGATGGAACCGGCGCAGTTGCAAAAGCGTGGTCGTGGACGCCCGGCTCGTCACTATGTCGCAACACCGAACGCGCACACGAAGTTGCCTGACGCATATTCCGAGCTAGCTGTCAAAGCCCTCGGTTACCTTGGACAAGTTGGCGGTGGGGAAGCGATTGATTCTTTCGCGGCCTCTCGTTCGCGTGAAATTGAGCGTCGCTATGCGCCTATCATTCGCGAAGCTGGCTCAGACCCGAAGGTTCGTGCTCAGGCTCTTGCCGATGCGCTGACTCAAGACGGTTATGCTGCGACGGTTCGAGACATCGGTAATGGCAATTTTGCTATTCAGCTATGCCAAGGGCACTGTCCTATTCAGGAAGTTGCCGGTGACTACCCGCAGCTCTGCGAGGCAGAAACCCAAGCGTTTAGTCGACTTCTTGATGTTCACATTCAGAGGCTTGCAACTCTTGCCGGCGGTGGTCACGTCTGTACGACTCACATTCCCGTGGGCGCACCCGTGCTTCGTTCGGCTTCACGAGCCACTCGGCGTAAGTAGAGTGTGCTTGAAATTAAGAATGGAAGGTTGACACCACTATGACCCAGTCACCGCAGGTCACTGACCTCGATGACCGTCACATGAGTGATGATGAAATCATCGACTCAATTGGCGCGTATGAGTATGGATGGCGCGATAGCGACGAGTACTCAAAGAATGCTGAATACGGCATTAATGCGGACGTTGTTCGTTCGATCTCGGATCATAAGAATGAGCCGGAGTGGATGCGTGAACGTCGTCTGAAGGCACTTGAAATCTTCGATCGCAAGCCGATGCCCACATGGGGCCCGGATCTTTCGGATATCGACTTCGATACGTTCAAGTACTACGTCAGCCCCACCGACCGTCAGGTGAATTCGTGGGACGACCTTCCCGAGGAAATTCGTACCACCTACGATCGTCTGGGTATTCCGGAGGCTGAAAAGAATCGCCTGGTCTCCGGCGTCGCCGCCCAGTACGAGTCTGAGGTTGTCTACCAGCAGATTCAGGAAGATCTTGAACGCCAGGGTGTCATCTTCCTCGATACCGACACGGGTCTCCGTGAGTATCCAGAAATCTTCCAGGAGTACTTCGGCAAAGCTGTTCCCTCCGGTGACAATAAGTTCTCCGCACTGAACACCGCCGCTTGGTCGGGTGGTTCCTTCGTCTACGTGCCACCAGGCGTTCACGTCGACATCCCGCTTCAGGCCTACTTCCGCATTAACACTGAGGCTCTTGGCCAGTTTGAACGTACGCTGATCATCGCTGATGAGGGCTCCTACGTTCACTACGTCGAAGGGTGCACCGCGCCGATTTATGACGAGAACTCACTGCACTCAGGTGTTATCGAAATCTTCGTCAAGAAGGGTGCACGCGTTCGCTACACGACGATCCAGAACTGGTCGACCAACGTTCTGAACCTCGTGACCCAGCGCGCCATCGTCGAAGAAGGCGGAACTATGGAGTGGGTCGATGGCAACATGGGTGCCGCGATTACCATGAAGTACCCCGCCTGCTTCCTCATGGGCGAGCATGCCCGTGGAGAGACATTGTCCATCGGTTTCGCAGGCCCCGGTCAGCACCAGGACACTGGCGCCAAGATGGTCCACATGGCACCGCACACCTCTTCTTCGATCGTGTCGAAGTCCGTGTCTCGTGGCGGTGGCCGTACCTCGTACCGCGGTCTGGTTCAGATCAACGCCCGCGCACGGCACTCGAAGTCCAACGTCCTGTGCGACGCGCTTCTTGTCGACAAGGTTTCACGTACCGATACCTACCCCTATGTTGACGTCCGAACCGATGACGTCGAAATGGGTCACGAAGCAACCGTTTCGAAGGTGTCGGCAGACCAGCTCTTCTACCTGATGAGCCGTGGCCTTGATGAGAACGAAGCAATGGCAATGATCGTTCGTGGTTTCGTTGAGCCGATCGCGAAGGAACTCCCGATGGAGTACGCGCTCGAACTCAACCGCTTGATCGAACTGCAGATGGAAGGATCCGTCGGCTGATATGACGACACAAGAAGTGATGAATAAAGCGCACTCTCACGGCGGCGTCGAAAAGGGCGGCCACGCCAGCCGCGCAGACCGCCCGGTTTCCTTCGATCTCGATGCAATCCCGACCCCGCACGGTCGCGAAGAAGACTGGCGTTTCACCCCGATGCGTCGCATCGAACGTCTTTTTGAGGTTGAAAACTATGACCAGGGTGATGCCCCGGTCACCGTTGAGGCTCCTGAATGCGTGACAGTTGAACAGGCTGATCGCTCCGATTCTCGCTTGGGTACTGTTCTTGCTCCCGGTGATCGCACAGCGGTTGTCGCATGGAATCAGTATGGTGAGTCGACAATTGTTTCTGTTCCTGCCCAGATGCAGGTCAGCGAACCGATCCGTCTGAACGTTGACGCTGTTGAAGGAACTCGCGCCCAGCACATCTTCGTTGAGGTCGGCGAACTCGCCGAAGCGACGATCATCCTGAACCACCGTGGCTCTGAAGAAGCAGCTGTCAATCAGACCGTCGAAGTGAACGCAGGGGACGGCTCGAAGGTCACCTTCGTTTCAATCCAAGAATGGGATGACACCACACTGCACGCCTCAAACCACCGACTGGCACTGGGCAAGGATGCTTCCCTGACGCACATCGTTGTTACTTTCGGTGGCGACCTGGTCCGTATCTCTTCCGATACTGATTTCCGAGGCCCCGGTGGCGAACTCAACATGCTGGGCCTGTACTTCGTTGACGGCGGTCAGCACCTCGAGCACCGCGTGTTCGTTGACCACTCCCAGCCGAACTGCTACTCGCGAGTCACCTACAAGGGTGCTCTGCAGGGCAACGGCGCACACTCGGTGTGGATTGGCGACTGCCTGATCCGGGAAGCAGCCGACGACACCGACACCTACGAACTGAACCGCAACCTGGTCCTCACCGAGGGCGCCAAGGCCGACTCTGTTCCGAACCTCGAAATTGAAAACGGTGAAATCCGCGGAGCTGGACACGCATCCGCAACCGGCCGTTTCGATGACGAACAGCTCTTCTACCTGATGAGCCGAGGAATCAGCGAACACGAGGCACGTCGTCTTGTTGTCCGTGGTTTCTTCGCCGAGCTCATTAATCAGATTGGTGTGCCCGAGGTGGTTGACCACCTCATGGAGGCCGTCGAGGCCGAACTCGCCAAGTCCCGAACGAACTGACCCTGCGCGCCATGTGGCGCACCAACTATTGCGGCCTCGCGCCGACAAGGAGAAACAATGTCGACTTTGACGATCAAAGATCTGCATGTCACGGTTGAAACCGCTGACGGCCCCAAGGAGATCTTGAAGGGCGTGAATCTGACCATCAAGTCCGGTGAAATCCACGCCATTATGGGGCCGAACGGTTCGGGCAAGTCCACGCTTGCCTATGCACTCGCCGGCCATCCCGAATACACCATCACCCAGGGCGAAGCATGGCTCGACGACAAGCTCATTACTGAGATGAGCGTTGACGAGCGCGCCAAGGCCGGTCTGTTCCTGGCCATGCAGTACCCGGTTGAGGTTGCGGGCGTTTCCGTTTCCAACTTCCTGCGTACCGCTAAGACCGCTATCAACGGTGAAGCACCGCAGATCCGCCAGTGGGTCAAGGACGTGAAGTCCTCTATGGAGCACCTGCGTATGGACGAAGACTTCGCTGAGCGTGACGTCAACGTCGGTTTCTCCGGTGGTGAGAAGAAGCGTCTTGAGATCCTCCAGATGGAACTCCTGCAGCCGACCTTCGCAGTCCTGGATGAAACTGACTCCGGTCTGGACGTCGATGCTCTGCGCATCGTGTCTGAGGGTGTGAACCGTGTCCATGACACCACCGGCTGTGGCGTCATGCTGATCACTCACTACACGCGCATTCTTCGCTACATCAAGCCGAGCCACGTTCACGTCTTCGTGAACGGCCATGTCGCCGCCGAAGGAGGCCCCGAGCTTGCTGACCAGCTTGAAGAAGAAGGCTACGACAAGTACCTGGGTCTCTGATCAACATGAATTCGCTTCTCGGAGCAGACTTTAGCGCTGTAGAGCTCGAAGCTATCCGTTCGGATTTCCCGATTCTCGCTCGACTGGGGCGCGGAGGGAAGCCGATCGCGTACCTTGATGCCTCTGCAACGTCTCAAAAGCCTGCCAGCGTCATTGATGCGGAAGCGAATTTCTACCGTCGTTCGAATGCTGCTGTTCACCGCGGAACCCATATTTTGGGGGACGAAGCGACCAGCGCGTTCGAAGACGGACGTAGTGCGCTCGCCTCGTTTATCGGTGGGCGCAGCGATGAGATCGTGTGGACCAAGAACGCGACCGAAGCCATCAACCTTGTTGCTCTGTCTATCGGTCATGCGTCTGTTGGCCGTGGAGGCACGGCTTCGACTCCACTGAGAATTGGGCCAGGAGACACGATCGTCACCACTCGCTCAGAACACCATGCGAACCTCGTTCCGTGGCAGGAATTGTGCGCACGAACCGGCGCTGAACTCAAATGGCTGGATCTGACTCCTGACGGTCGCATTGACCTTGAGACACTCGACGTCATTACGCCCAACACTAAGCTGGTTGCTTTCACTCACGTGTCGAACGTGACGGGCGCGATCTCTCCCGTCGATGCGATTGTCGCAAAGGCACGCAGTGTCGGAGCTCTTGTTTTGGCTGATACCTGTCAGTCGAGCGCGCATATGGCGATTGATGTTCGTGCCATGGACGTGGATTTTGCTGTCATGTCATCGCACAAGATGCTTGGTCCTACCGGCGTCGGTGCGTTGTGGGGCAGGCGGGAACTCCTCGACATGATGCCTCCGGTTTTGACCGGCGGATCAATGATCGAATACGTGACGATGGAGGAATCGACGTACATGCCCGCTCCCGAACGGTTTGAAGCGGGATCTCAGCCCGTAGCTCAAATCGCAGGTTGGACGGCTGCGCTTGAATACCTGAGCGCTATTGGTATGGATCGCGTACACGCCCATGAGAAAGCCCTCACACAGCGTCTGCTTGACGGGGTTGCCTCACTCGACGGTGTGAAAGTTCTTGGCCCAACAACCGATGTGGATCGTGTGGGCGTCGTGGCATTCGCAGTCGATGGTGTCCATCCGCACGATGTCGGTCAGATTTTGGATGCTGATGATATCGCGATTCGTGTCGGTCATCATTGCGCGATCCCACTTCATACGTTCTTCTCTGTTCGATCGTCCGCACGAGCATCCGTTGCAGTGTCGACGACTGAAGAAGAAATCGATCGTCTGGTCGCATCCCTTGGACGCGTGAGAGAGTTTTTCGGAGGATTCTGATGTCAAGCTTGGATCAGCTCTATCAGCAGGTCATCTTGGATCATGCCCGCGCCAAACACGGCCGAGGCGATGTGGAAGAGGTCGCGGCCTCGTCGCACCAAGTAAACCCCACGTGTGGCGACGAAGTAACCCTTGGCGTTACTCTCTCTAACGACGGCTCGATTGAAAAGCTTGTGTGGGATGGCGATGGTTGCTCGATTTCTCAAGCATCTCTGTCCATGCTGAACGACCTGGTCGCGAACCACTCGATTGAGGAAGCACGCATAGCATATGCGTCCATGGAATCGATGATGCATTCGAGGAACAGGGGAGTGCCCGACGAAGTCCTTGACGCTTTGGGGGATGCAGCGGCTCTTGAATCCACTTCTCAGTTTGCCAATCGCGTGAAGTGTGCACTGCTCGGCTGGTACGCCTTGCGTGACGCGCTTGCACAGCTCGGAACCGACATCGCAGGAGGGAATAAATGAATAACCCCATGGCAGCTCCGGAGCCTGTGGAGCAGCGTTTCGGCGCGCCACCGGCACAAGAACAGCCTGAGAATATTCGCCAGATTGACGGCACAGACATCGTTGAAAACGGTTCTTTGAAGGGTGAAGATATCCTCGAAGCACTCAAAGACGTCATCGATCCTGAACTTGGCATTAACATCGTTGACCTTGGACTGGTCTACGGCGTGAACATTGCTGAGAACGACACAGTTGTTCTCGATATGACACTGACCTCTGCTGCCTGCCCGCTGACGGATGTCATCGAGCGTCAGGCACAGTCCGTTCTTTCCGCATTGACGCCTGAAGTGACTATTTCTTGGGTGTGGATGCCACCGTGGGGGCCGGATCGTATTACTCCGGATGGTCGTGAGCAACTCCGCGCAATTGGTTTCAACGTCTGAGCGTGATCAGTGGTGGACTCGCGACGCCGGCACGGTTGAGGACACGCCGATCAAGGGATGGCTGGGATCATGGCAGGTTCGCTTCTGCTTCTTTCCGGAGGCGTGGTGCTCAGGCTACGAAAGCAGAGCATCATTCAGCGACCGTCTAGTATGTCTGGTCATCCCACAGGTCAGATGAGGCTGGGTGTGCCCCTCGTGCGATAATTATTCGCGCACGAGGGGCACACTCGTGTGTACACCGGGGCCGAACACGCAGTTGGATACGACGGTCATGGAGTGGTTCAAGGCATCCTCGTTATTCACAACCGCGTAGGATGACCTAAGGAAATATCGCGATCGGTCAATATAGTTAAGTCGATCAAAGCGTGACTGTATGAATCAACAGGGGAGGCGACGAATGGGAGCCAATACCACATTAGTCGCCCGCACTTTTGACATTGTTCAGATGTTTGCATCGGGAGCGACTTCTTCAGCTGTTCGTTCCAGCATCGACATTGAGGAAGAACCCCTGTCACATCTGGTTGACTACCTGTCCGCTGTCGATGATGTCCCGCCCACAACTCAAATCGCGATTCTGGTTGACTCTGACTCATACGACAGACGCCCAGCCTTCACGAATTTTTCTACGTGGCAGAGAACCGCATGGGAGCAAGGGTACGGCGTTCGCGTGCTCACCGATATCGACCAGGCGATCTTCGAATCTCTTATCATCATCGACGCGAATCAGACGAACACCTTGCCTCACAGCACGATCGAGCACCTAGCAGAAAGCGGCAACCAGGTTCTCCTTATTGCTCCTTCAACCACGCAACCTTCAGATTCCGCTTTCGCGAAGACCGCCGGAGTTCAGTTCGAGGGGGAGTCTCACCTTCAGAGGCTCGACGAAGCCAATGATGCAACGTGGCACCTCGTCGGTCGCCTCACAGAACCATCACTCAAGCATGCCGGAACGCATCTGAAGACTTCGACTGCTCCCCTGAAACTTACCGCGACTGATCCGAGCCTTGAACGAACACGTCAACTGATGAATGAGCCTCGGCCAGCATTGCGCGCAGCAAACTGGGCACGTGTCTTCACCCCGGGTGACTCGACCACCACGTTAGCGAGCGTTGATGATCCACTCAGTGAGCTTGATGGTCGCCCGATCATCACCAAACGTGCCGTCGCAAACGCGCACGGGGAAGCGGGCGGAAACGTGTGGCTTGTCGGCGCTGATCTTGATGCATTCACCCGAGCAACACTGCTCAGACTCATCAGCGTTCATGCGCGTATCCGGCCAACGAACCTACAATTCCCGCGCGGTATCGAAGTCGTCCAACGCGCTCACATGACGTTTATTGTGAATCACGGTAGCACGATGGCAGAACTCTCCAACGTTCATGGATTAGATGTCATCAGTGGTAATACGTGCACGGGGCACGTTGCTCTTGCCCCGCACTCGGTCATGGTCGTCGTCGGAGAATAACAGCCGTTCAGTCGTTATTTCCTGAGCCTCATATCGGATTGATGAAATGAAACAGATAAAAAACTCGGTCATCACCGACCGTGGACGCCGTGATTCGATTATTGTCGCCGCCTTGCGATTGGGATATCTGATTGCGTTCGGAGTTGTCCTTGTGTGGCTTGGAATCCAAATTGGGAACTACGCGACTGGCGGTCGTACGTTTTCGCTTATTATTCCGATCATTGCCTGTCTTTTCGCTGCGACCTTCGCCGGCGTTGAAATCGTATATGGTGGCAAGGTCGCCCGTGCGGAAGAAAAACGTATTCGTCGCGATCTTCTGATGCGTGTGTTCAGCTCAACCAGTGAAGAAGCATCTGATCAAGCGCATGTTGTTCAGCTGGCAACCGACAATACGGAACGTGTCACTGAATTTCGCCAGGTCTACTTGGGCCCGACGATCGCGACGATTGTGGCGCCGTTCCTCACTCTCGGATTTGTCGCCGTTGCTTTTGACTGGGTTCTGGGGCTGGGAATCATGGTGCTTTGCCCGCTGATTCCTTTGCTGCTTGGTGGCTTCCAGAAGCTTTTCCGTCAGCGTTCATCGGAGTCGCGAAAGCAACGAGGTCAACTGGCTGGCCGTTATCTTGATGCGATCCGAAATCTCATCACTATTCGTCTGTTCGGGGCTGGCCCACGAATTGAAGAGGATCTGCGCGTTCAGGGCGAGAAAAACCGAAGCGCAATCATGAAATTGCTGGCAGGAAACCAGATCGTCATCATTGTTCTAGACGGGTTGTTCTCGCTGATCCTGATCTGTGCCACGACTGCACTGACAATCGCACGATTTAATGCGGGTGCTGTCGACCTCGGACAAGCGATCGCAACGATGCTTCTGACCGTACTGCTCGTCGAACCCTTGGTGCAGGTCGCCGGCTTCTTCTACATCGGAATGGGCGGTATTGCATCGCAGAAAGCAATCGGGCGTTACAAAGCGACCCATGACCGCGCCTCCCATGTCGTCAGCCACGCTTCGATCGCGAACGACGGATCGATCAGTGTTGATGCTGTTTCCTACGACTATGGTCGCGGTGAAGTGTTGCACGAGGTCTCTTTGAAGGTCCCAGCTGGTCATCGCGTGGCAATCATCGGTCGTTCGGGCGGGGGCAAGACTACTCTTCTTCGCCTGCTACGCGGTGACTTGAGACCCCAGTCCGGCTCCGTTGCTGTTTCGGGCAACTCTTTGGCATCTCTGTCGATCGATCAGGCGCACGCTTTAAGCGCCTCGGTTGCGCAATCAACCTGGCTTTTCACCGGTTCGATCGCTGACAACTTACGTCTTGCACGCCCCCATGCCAGCGAAGAAGAGATGTGGCAGGCCTTGAAACAAGCGCAGGTAGCTGATGAGATTGAGCGGATGCCCGAAGGCCTTCATACCCAGATTGGAGAGCAGGGTGGGCTGATCTCTGGTGGGCAAGCGCAACGAATCTCGATTGCTCGGGCTCTTTTATCCGGACGCACAATTCTGCTTCTCGATGAGCCCACGTCTCAGGTTGATATTGAATCCGAGAAGAAGATTATTCGAGCGATTTCTGAACTTGGACGAGAGTGGACGATTGTGGTGGTGACACACCGTAAGGCTCTGCTTGCACTTGCTGACTTAGTGTATGAGATGCGCCAAGGGGAACTGCACCGCGTGAATGCAAACGAACACACAATTGGCCAGGAGGTTCTCTGATGGAATCACAGCCGAGCGTTCTTCAGCTGGTGAAATGGCTGACTTCGCATACGCGAGACGTCCACAAGCCCCTCTATGTCAGCACCCTTTTCCGCCTCGTCAATCTGTCAATGGATATTGTGCTCTTTGCCCTGGGGGCAGGGGGACTCGTCGCAGTGGTGGCGGGAAATGGAAAATGTGCCACGATCCTGTTCTGGCTAGTCGTTGTTGCCCTGATCAAAGCTAGCGCCTACTACTGCGAGCAATTCACCGGTCATTACGTCGCTTTCAAGGCGCTGGAACTACTGCGCACGATGGTGTTTTCGCGACTGTGGCCAAAGGCCCCCGGGATTGTGTTGCGTTCGAAGAGTGGCGATGTCCTAGCGTCACTGACGCGCGACGTTGACCGGATTGAAGTCGTGTATGCTCACACGTTCGCGCCGGTCGTTTCAGCCATTATCGTTCCGCCCGTATTTCTTATCGGTGCTGGCATTGTTTGGGGATGGCAGATCGTCGCTGTTCCGGCACTGTGCCTCCTGATTGCTCTTGCGGTTGTCCCGTTCCTGGGGGCAAGGAGCTCACTCGAGGCAACCAAACACACACTTGAACTTCGCCGGCACCTGGCTCAGCACGTCACGGATTCTGTCTTTGGCGCTGAAGAGGTAGTGGGATATGGGCGTGTGAATGAACGCCTTGAAGAGATGGACGCTATCGGCTTTCGTATCTCATCGTCGGCGAGTGTTGCCAAACGCGCTAATGCGTTGCGTCGCGCGTTGAATGCTGCACTCACACTTATCAGTACTCTCGCAATCGCCTGGTCAGCAATGAATGCCGGCTATTCTCCCGTCATCGTCGCGATTCTGACCGCTGGAACGCTACGTCTTTTTGAAGGGCCTCGTGGCGTTGAAGATGCGACCGGATATCTGGATCATTCACTTTCTGCTGCGCGCCGTCTCTGGGAAATATGCCATGCGCCCGCGAATGTGGATGACGGCGATGAGGAACTCACCCTTGACCATGCTCCGACGCTCACTTTCGAGAACGTTACTTACACATACCCGTCAGTGAGCGCCCCTGCTCTGAAAGATGTCACTATTTCGGTCAAAAGTGGCGGACACGTTGTATTGGCTGGACCATCAGGGTCTGGAAAATCAACGGTAATGACAATGGTGTTACGCTACGACAACCCCGATTCGGGGCGCGTTCTGATCGACGGCATCGATGTTTCAACGTTCACTTTGGATAGTTTGAGACACAGCGTGGTCGCTGTTTCGCAGAAGAACCAATTGCTCAACACGACTATTCGCGACAATGTCGCTCTGGGTGCGCCGAACGCCAGTGATGAACAGGTTTGGCGTGCTCTTGAATGTGCATGCGTTGCTGATGAAGTACGAGCGATGCCACAGGGGCTTCATACGCGCGTCGCTCAGGGAGGTAGCGCTCTGTCCGGTGGCCAAGTCCAGCGTCTTAGTCTTGCACGCGCACTGGTGATGAACCCGAAGATTCTGATCCTCGATGAAGCAACCGCACAGCTGAACTCTGAGTTGGAAGCCCGGATTCGTCACAACCTTGACACCTTGGATATGACGATCATCGAAGTAACGCATCGTCTTGACCTGATCGATGGCGCAGATCAGATCGTGCTTCTTGACCGCGGTCGGATTGTCGGCGTCGGAAGCCCATCAACGATCCGCTCCGAAGGGAGTTCCCTTGAAGAGTTCTTCACGAGGAACGTCTAGTTGAGGAAGCATGAAGCCGGCACTCACGTATGAGTACCGGCTTTGGTGCAATGAGGAAGGGGATCAGACGGTCTGGCGGGCGCTCAGTTGCTCGGTTCAGACTGCGTCCAACACCAAACCACAATGGATCCGCCACCGATACCGGCTACTCAGCGCCCACCACGGGACCTGAGACGACCAGAATCCGACCGTACTTGTTCGTTGAAACTCATGAGTGCACCACCCTCGTTGACCCCCCTGCGTATTTACCCAACATGTCTGCGCGGAAGACTTCAAAGTTACCGTTGTCGATGGAATCACGAATCGCATCAACCAGTCGGACGGTGAACCACTCGTTGTGGATCGTAGCCAGGGTAGAGGCAAGGATTTCGTGTGCCTTGAACAGGTGATGAACGTAGGCGGCACTGTAGTGCGTGCACGTGTAGCAGCCACAACCTTCGACCATCGGGTTGAAATCCCTCTTGAATCGAGCATTCGTAATGTTGAAACGCCCATTGGGGGAGTAGATGGCGGCGTTACGGGCAACGCGCGATGGATTCACGCAGTCAAACGTATCGGCGCCCGCCTCAACACCTCGGAAGAAATCGTCAGGTTCGGATATACCCAGCAGGTGACGCGGACGATCCTCGTCGAGTTCTTCGCTGACCCACGACACAATCGTGCCGAGGTTTTCCTTCTCTAGGGCACCACCGATTCCGAAACCATCGAAACGCGTGCCGTCTTCATCCATATCGTTCATTGTGCGGGCTGCGAGCCTACGCAGATCCTCGTACTGAGCGCCCTGGATGACGCCCCAGAGCTGCTGATACGGCTTGTCTGCACGCACTTTAGTCAGGCGTGCGTGTTCGCGCAGGCAGCGCCTCGCCCACTGGTGCGTGCGCTCCAGCGACGTTTCCTGGTAGGAACGCGGGTGGAGCAGGCTGGTCAGCTCATCGAAAGCAAACATGATGTCTGAGCCCAACTGATGCTGAATGTTCATCGATACTTCAGCGGTGAAGCGGTGCTTCGTACCGTCGATGTGCGAGCTGAACACGACACCGTCATCGTCCACGACTGCAGTGGATGCTTTCACGGCCTGCATGTGGAGCTTCGGGTCGTTCGGGTCGGCTGCACCGGAAAACTCTTGGGAGAGCACCTTCTTGAAACCAGCACCCAGCGAAAGAACCTGGAAGCCGCCGGAGTCCGTGTAGGTGGGTCCCGGCCAGTTCATGAATTCGCCGAGTCCGCCGGCCTCGTCAACGAGGTCAGAGCCGGGCTGTAAATACAGGTGGTAGGCGTTCGCGAGTACCGCCTGGGCACCCAAGTCTGCGACCATCTCGGGGACGAGAGCTTTTACATTCGCTTTCGTTCCGACGGGAATGAACGCGGGGGTGCGAATATCGCCGTGGGCGGTGTGCAGGATTCCAGTACGCCCGAGACCGCGTCCACTTTCCAGACGCGACCCCACATCGAAGCCACGGTCCGGTGAACCGGGTTTAGCCCCCAGAGGGCGTTCATTGGATGGGGGAGCAGCAAGCCATTGTTCACTCATGCGGCAAGAACCTCGTTCGACGTTAGACCTTCGCGATTACGGACGAAGGCAATGACACGGTAAGTAATGGGCAGGAGGACGATTTCAACGCCCACCTTGTAGACGTATCCGGTGATGATGTAATTGGCGAATTCGGCCCCTGGAATGACACCGATGAAGGCGATCGTGCAGAAGAGGACGGTGTCGAACAGCTCGCCGACGACGGTGGAACCGACGAGGCGTGCCCACAGGTGATCCGCACCCCAGCGTTCGCGAATTTTCACGAGGACCAGCGCGTTGATCAGTTGGCCTGCTAGGTAGCCGATGATCGAGGCGGCCACGATACGAGGCACGAATCCAAGGACCGCTTCGAACGCAGCCTGATTATCGTAGCCGGGGCCAACCGGTGCGACCTGAACAAGGAGGAAGGTGAGTGAGGCCAGTACTGATGCGACGAATCCGAGGACGATGACGCGACGAGCACGACGGAAACCGTAGACCTCGGACAAGACATCGCCCAGAACATAGGTCAGCGGGAAAAGGATTGCTCCACCGTCGAAAACAAGATGAATCGGTCCCGCATCAAGCGCCGTGACCTTGGTGCCCGCAATATTCGAAATGAGAAGGAAAGCCACGAACATCACGGCAATAATGTCGAAGATCTTTGGTGTGCGTGCTGATTCTTCTGGCGAAGTCAATGAAATACCCCTACCTCTGTTTCAGATGTACGCCTTCAATTGTGCCTGCCCGTAGGGCGTATCACCTTATTTGAGTAGGGTGTACCTGCCCACAACCACTAAAATTGTCGGGTGATCAACGTACAAGACTTCTCCCTCAGCATTGGGCCAAGAGACCTTGTGAAGAACGTGTCCTTCAGGATCGATAAGGGAATGCGTATCGGCCTTGTCGGTCGCAATGGTGCGGGAAAGACGACGACCATGCGTCTTCTTGCCGGCGAATCAGATCATGGTGCTGCTGAGTACTCCGGCACGATTACGAACAACGGAAAGATCGGGTACCTCGCTCAGGATACTCACATCGGTGATCAGTCCCTCACTGCTCGCGAACGCATTATCTCGGTGCGTGGAATCGACCAGATCATCGCAAAGATCCGTAAAGCCGAACACGAGATGTCAACGACTGAGGGCAATCGCCAAGTGAAAGCGATGGAGCGCTACGTGCGACTCGATCAGGCATTCACGAACGAGGGCGGCTGGGCCGCGAACGCTGAAGCGGCACAGATTGCCCACTCACTGGGCCTCGAAGATCGTGTCCTTGAACAGAGCCTCGACACTCTATCTGGTGGTCAGCGCCGACGTGTTGAACTCGCACGCGTCCTATTCTCCGGAGCTGACGTGCTTCTCCTTGACGAGCCCACAAACCACTTGGATCACGATTCGATCATGTGGTTGCGTGACTGGATCAAGACATTCCCCGGTGGCGTCATGATGATTTCCCACGACGTAAAGTTGCTGGGGGAGACCGTCAACCAGGTCTTCTACTTGGATGCGAACCGTGCCGAGGTCGATATCTATCACCTGGGCTGGGATGCCTACCTGAAGCAACGCGAAGAAGACGAACGCCGTCGTCGCAAGGAACGCGCAACCGCTTTGAAGAAGGCTGAACAGCTGAAGGCCCAGGGCGAAAAAATGCGTGCGAAGGCCACAAAGGCAGTGGCAGCTCAACAGATGCTACGACGCGCTGAAGAGCTTTTTGCTCAGGCGGGTAGCGAGGAAGTTCAGGAAAAGGTGGCGCGTCTACGTTTTCCAGAGCCTCTTCCATGTGGCCGAGTCCCGCTGACTGGCGAAGGCCTGTCGAAGTCCTTTGGATCGTTGGAAGTGTTTACCGGTGTTGATCTTGCAATCGATAAGGGAGCAAAGGTTGTTGTCCTCGGTTTAAACGGTGCCGGTAAGACCACCCTGCTACGAATCCTCGGTGGCATCAGTGAACCTGATTGTGGCGCGATTGTTGCAGGTCACGGGTTGAAACTCGGCTACTACGCGCAGGAACATGAAACCTTGGATAATTCCAAGACTGTTTTCCAGAACATGGTTGATGCTGCGCCGAACCTTGACGATACTCACGTCCGCAACGTCCTTGGTCAGTTCCTCTTCTCGGGTGACGATGCAGACAAGCCGACGTCCGTTTTATCCGGTGGTGAGAAGACCCGTCTCGCTCTGGCAACACTCGTTGTTTCCGGCGCGAATGTCCTTCTCCTTGACGAGCCGACGAATAACCTCGACCCTGCGTCCCGCGAAGAGGTCTTGAATGCACTCGACACGTATGAAGGTGCGGTCGTTCTGGTGACACACGACCCGGGCGCTGTCACCGCGTTGAATCCCGATCGTGTTCTGTTACTCCCGGATGGGGACGAGGATCTCTGGGATGACTCTTACCTTGATCTCGTCACCCTCACCTGATCTGACATTGCTACGCGCTGGCTGACTGCCCTG
>NZ_JBHNPV010000045.1:0-3438 GCF_059082735.1 Actinotignum sp. usb-actsch-rep-73
CTTTTCTCCCCCGAATTGTCAGCGCCTACTCATCCCGGCCTACCTGCACCACGGCCTGAACTCTATCTTCTGGTGCGACGTTATCGGCATCAACGACAGTGGTGACTTCCTCGGGGGCTTTCACACACGATGGGCCCACGGTCTGGTTTTCACACCGGATCGTGGGCCCATTCGTTATGCGCGCAAGGCGCTGAAGTGAAGAAAGGTAGAAGTTCTGCGGGTGCCTCGTCCCCCAACGAGAAACAGAAGGAGCAAC
This sequence comes from Actinotignum sp. usb-actsch-rep-73, assembly GCF_059082735.1. Classification (NCBI taxonomy): domain Bacteria; kingdom Bacillati; phylum Actinomycetota; class Actinomycetes; order Actinomycetales; family Actinomycetaceae; genus Actinotignum; species Actinotignum sp. usb-actsch-rep-73. The sequence goes on from NZ_JBHNPV010000045.1 coordinate 257, forward strand.
TCTGGCGAAACTGTGGATTACTTGTCCAGTGGGCGACGCTGGAAGAACGCCGCCAGCGCGGAGCCGGACACGTTGTGCCAGACAGAGAAGATTGCGCCGGGGACGGCTGCTTCGGGGGTAAAGTACTGGGCACCGAGACCCGCTGCTAGACCGGAGTTCTGCATACCGACTTCGATGGCAGTCGTGCGAGCTGCACGCTCACCGACACCGGTCAGCCGGGCAAAACCGTAGCCGAGGCCCAAGCCAAGCGCATTGTGCACGATGACGACGGCAAGAACCAGCAGGCCACCCGACAGTATGCGCTCAGACGAGGCGCCAACCAACCCGAGGACCGCATAGGAGATGCCAAGGACACTCATCCAGGGCAGGGCGGGAAGAACCGTGGCAACGAAGCGTGGCATCAGGCGACGAACAATCAGGCCAAGGACCACGGGGATGAAGACGATCATCATGATCGACTTTGCCATCGCGGGCGCGTCGACGGGCATGTACTGGCCGGCCAAATACTTGGTCAAAATCGGCGTGACCAGCGGAGAAAGCAGCGTGGAAACGGAGGTCATCGCAACCGACAGGGCAACGTCACCCTTCGCAAGGTAGGCGACGACGTTCGATGCGGTTCCACCGGGCGCACAACCGACAAGGATGACGCCAACTGCGAGCGCCGGATCGAGGTGGAATGCCCAGGTGACGAAGAGTGCGGACAGAGGCATGACGATGAACTGGAGCAGGACACCCATGATGATGGGCCAGGGGCGACGGGCAACAACCGCAAAGTCGGGAAATGTCAGTGTCAGACCCATGCCGAACATAATGACCATCAGCGCGTAGTTCACGCCGGAAACCAGTGGCGCAGCAGCGTCGGGGAAGATCAGTCCACCAACAAGTGCGCCAAGGATGATCAGGGGGAATACGGTCACCGCGATCTTTGCGGATCGGTCTTCTTGTGCGCTAGGCGCAGGAGTTTGGGGCGCGGGAGCTGTCATCGTCGGGGTACTCACGCCTCTATTGTGCCCAGATTTGGCGAAAAACTCCTGTTTTCGTCTGCTTTGGTAAGCGACGTCTCGCGGTTGACGAGGTCGGGCTGGCATTATGGACTCCTTTCGGGAAGGGGTCCCGGGCACCGGTTTAACGTGTCTCTTGACGACGCTTTGTCATCTCCATTGCCCGGCATTTTGCCTAGAGTTTGTGTCATGGAACCGAAGAAGATGACACCAAAGAGTGGCGTTAAACGCTCGCTCGGCGCGAAGGGATGGGTTCCCGGTCAGAAGGGGTCGTGGGGAATTGCGTTGCTCCCGCTCCTCTTGGGGTGTTGGCTTGCCGGCTGGCATCCGCTTTTTGCGTTGCTTATCCCCGCATGGTTTAGCGCGTTCGCATTCTTCCAAGTGTTTGAGAAGTGGATGAAGGCGCCGTCTTCTCGTCGTTCTTCCCTTCAACCTGCGTTTATCACGTGGACTGGGCTGACTGCTCTACTCGGAATTCCGCTTCTGGTTGTGGCGCCTCGACTGCTGGCGTGGGCTCCGTTCTTTGCTCCGCTGGTTGCGCTGACCTTGTGGGGGGTGTCGCGCGGGCATGATCGTGCGATTGCGACCAGGTTCTCGTCGGTTCTTGCGTCAACGTTGATGACACCTGTTGCCGCCAGTTTGTCGCTTGACGTGTATCCAACGAACACTGAGCTTGGTTTTGCTTGGCTTTCCTTTGGCGTGCTCAGCGCCTATTTCATCGCCTGCGTTCCGTATGTGCGTTCACTGATTCGCGGACGCAAAAACCCGCGCCCGTGGATTATTGCCGGCGGGGTTCTTCATCTGCTTGCGCTGGCCGGAGTCTGCTGTGCAGTATGGGCGAATCTGCTCGGCTGGAGTTCCATCGTCTTGTGGGTTGCTCTGCTGGCCCGATCCCTGATTGTTCCGCTCTGGCAGGCACGACGCGCAAAGCCGATTCCTGTGATCGTTCTTGGGCGCAGTGAGATTGTGTGGTCACTGCTTGTGGTTGCCAGCTTGACCACCCCACTCATCTAGTCCGATTTATCTACCCAAAGCAACGCCGAGGAACCGCATAGCAGTGTGACCTCGTCAATTGAACAACTGGAACTGCGCCCAGCTCGCTTCAATCCTGCAAGGCTTGGACTATGACGACCGATGCACGAATTACCGCTTTGATCGAGGGTCTGCTCGAAGGACATCCGGAGAGGCGTGTCGACCCGGCGCGCTCTGGCACGCCGATAGGCACTACGAGAGAGCCTAACGATCTGGCGAGCATATCTTCGGGAGTAGCCCCGCTCGACCAGACGCCACACGGCATCATGATGGCGAGCGGGGCTTAGAAGTTTCCTTCCGATAATTCCTTCCACGTTGCCTTTTCCAGCTCCGCCTGGCCGAGGAGCCGTTTGTGGCAAGCGTTCTCCTCACGAAGACGCTGGAGCCCTTTGGCTTCACTCGTGCTCATCGACCCATACGTTGACTACCACAGATTCAACGTTGCTTCGCTGATCCCCAGCTCGTTGATAATCTGCGCCGTCGTCGACTCATATAGGCAGTTTCGGCTACTTTATCTTCGTATTTTAGTGCTTTCTGGTTTTCTTACTACCAGCGATAAGTAATCCGCCAGCCACAAGAATCATCGCTGCAACGTGATACGGCATCCCAGCATATCCAGTTTTCGAGAGCTTCCCGGAATTAGGGGATTTAGACGCTTTAGTGGCGCCATCGCCATTGTTGTTGCTTCCACCATTCGGGTTGTCAACCGGGATCTTCTTCCAGACGGCTTTGATAACGGTATCCTTGTCAGCCTTGATCTTGGTTCCAGGCGCAACCTCTTGGCCGTTTACTTCCCAAGCCTTAAATTCCTGGGTGTCATCCGGAGCAGTGAAACCGTTAGGCAACACCGTGTACTCACTACCCTTATCCACGGTCGCGCCATCCATGCTGCCCTTACCACCGTTAGCGTCATAACTAACCTTCACCGGNATCTTCTTCCAGACNGCTTTGATAACGGTATCCTTGTCAGCCTTGATCTTGGNTCCAGGCGCAACCNTCTNACCATTAACTTCCCAAGTATCAAACTCTTGAGTGTCATCCGGAGCAGTGAAAGCGTTATCAAGCAGGGTATATTTACTACCCTTATCCACGGTTTTACCAGTCATGGTTCCGCTACCACCATTAGCGTCATAACTGACCTTCACCGGG
>NZ_JBHNPV010000046.1:0-735 GCF_059082735.1 Actinotignum sp. usb-actsch-rep-73
GAAGTGTCGAAAACCCTCGACCTGAAAGGCGGAGAGCCGACCTGCAACCAAGGCGGCATGGTCATCTTGGAACCCGTCTATGCCGCATCCAAGGCCGACTATTTCACCCGCACCACCAAGGATCAGGCAGGTGCGCTGCTGGCCACGGATTACACCGACCCGCCCATGGTCGCCAGCTCGTCGCTGCGCCCCAGACGGTTGACGCCGGTCGAGTGCACCCGGTTGCAGGGCTTCCCCGACGACTGGTGCGACCAGCTCGCCATCACCGACCCCACCGATGCCCAGCTCGACTACTGGGTGGACGTGTGGGCCGAATGGAACCGCCTCCGAGGCGTTAGGCCGCGCTCCCGCAAGCAGGTCGCCAGCTGGCTCGCAGACCCGACGTCGGATTCGGCGCAATACAAGTTGTGGGGCAACGGGATCGCTTTGCCCGTGGCTCGCCACGTCCTTGAAAGACTGAAGAATTTTGCTCGCGCAAGGACTGGATAAGCGCTCGCACCTATGGCTGTATGTACATGACCAAACGACCCCCTAACTAGAGGAAAGAGGAGATGGAGGATGGTCATGAGGGTGAGCTTTCTGGCGAAGCGGCTGAAGCCTACGACGTCCTTTACGACGCCATCACCAAGGACAACCAATGAGCATTGAAAACGAGAAAACAGAGCTGACCCAACCCTCCGCTCATGAATCCTCTTCCGGTGATGAGGTTCAGCTTCCGATCGTCCCAGTTGAGTC
>NZ_JBHNPV010000047.1:0-259 GCF_059082735.1 Actinotignum sp. usb-actsch-rep-73
GAATGGTTTCTCAAGGGGTGCAGAGTGGTGCAGGGTATTTCCTAACCTTTTACATAGAGAAAAACACCATGTAATTTCACATGCGTAAGGTAGGAAAACGGGTTGCACCGGTCTGCACCCTCATAACTTTCAGCTGTTGAATTCGCTGGTCAGGGCCAGCCCGTAGACGCGGATACCGGACTTGGTTTTCTTGCGCTCGAATCCTGCTTGTTCGCATGCGGCGTTGAAGTCGACCATCGGGCGCGCCCATCCTGAGGTG
>NZ_JBHNPV010000048.1:0-6656 GCF_059082735.1 Actinotignum sp. usb-actsch-rep-73
GACCCCGCCACACGTGTTGAACAATCTTAAACGCTACCTAGCCTCCCCTGGGCTTTCCATGCTCTGGGCACTTTCAGTGCCGTTCATATCCAGTTTTTCCCCTGGAACGGGGGCCTCACGCCTAGAAGTGGACGCAACCGATCCGTCAGCCACGATCTGAGAGGCCGCGTCTTGGGATGAAGATTGAGCGGGGGCCTCGTTGACGTGCGTCTTCGACGCGTACGATGCTGCGACCATTTCATCGAGCATTCCAGGAGGGCCGCCGGGACGATCCTGCTTTGTTGCCAGCTCTGGCATGGAGTCATATCCGTGCAGGTAGAGGAACGTGGCATTCAAGAACGCCGCAATCGGAACACCGAAAACAGCGCCAGGAATACCGCCCAGCGAACCAGCGCCTGCCACGACAAGCAACACGGCTATCGGGTGAAGAGAAACAGCGTGAGACATCAACAGAGGCTGAAGAAGATTCGATTCGACCTGCTGAACAACCAAGATAACAACCAGCATGATAACGCCAGCCGTAATCCCCTGATCAACCAAAGCAACCAAAACAGCGATGGCACCCGACACCATTGCGCCAGCAATCGGAACGAAGGACGCAAAGAATACGACCACAATGATCGGAAGAACCATGGGGAGCCCTAAGAAGAAGGCTCCCAAACCGATACCCACCGCGTCGATAGCGGCAACTTGAATCTGGGTTCGAACGTACGAACCGAGCGTCACCCAGCCACGAATCGCAGATTCGTGCAGAGGAGTACGTGCCGGAGCTGGGAACAGTCGCACAATCCACAGCCAGATTGTGCGTCCCTCTTTAAGGAAGAAGAACAGGCAGAACAGCATGATCAGGAAGCCGGAAACCAGCGATACCACCGAGGATGTGACCGAGTAGGCCTGGCTGAAAATCTGCTGCACGTTCTGCTGCACATAGTTGGTAATCTGAGTCATCGCACTGGTGACAACGTTGTCGAAGACCGTCATGTCGATCTTCCATGGCAAGTTAGCCAACCAGTCACGGAACGTATCAAGACCACCGCTAGCCTTCCTCATCAGGTCAGGCAACTGCATGGCAATTTCTGTTCCCGCCTGAGACAGAGCACCGGCGACAAGCGCAACCAGAAATAGCAGACCCAGAGCTGCTGCCAGCGTCCTCGGGAGCTTTGCCTTTACGGTCAGCCAACGCACAAGCGGTTCAAGTAAGACAGCAAGAAGCAAAGCGATCGCGACGGAAATAATCAGCGTCCAGATCTTGGAGGCAGCCCACGCAATACCCGCAGTTGCGATCGCAACGACAATCAGACGCCATGACAGTGCGGCAGATAAGCGAAGGGGCCAGGGAACGGACCTTGTTGCATCGCGTTCACTTTCAAGCGTATCCCCGCGGTGAAACTCCATCGTGGGCTCTTCTGCGCCGACGGCATTCTTGTGCTCCGCTTCTGACGCAAACCGAGCAACAAACGCACCAAGGCGCGCTTTGTTCCGTCCGCTGCGATCAAACATCGCGACCCCTTTCACTGTTGAACTGTTTCAAGACTACCCAAGACCATGTACAAATTCCTTTGTAGCCTATTTCCTCCTCCTGTCGCGCCTTGGCGTATTCAGTGTTTGGATGAAGCCATGAAAAACCTGACTGACCTTTTCAGCGGTGGCAGTTTCATTGCCCCTGTCGCTCTCAACGCTCCCATTCACACCGAGCCCGGAAAAAACGAAGAAATCATTTATTTTGCAGCGGGGTGTTTCTGGGGAGTCGACAAAGCCTTCTGGAATACTCCGGGGGTCGTTGCAACCGCAACGGGCTACATGGGTGGCACGCTGGAAAACCCCTCCTACGACGACGTCTGTAGCGGGCTGACCGGCCACGCTGAAACCGTGCGTGTTGTCTATTCAACCGAAAAGACCAGTGTGGCTCAGCTCATTTCCCTCTTCTTTGAGATTCACGATCCGACTCAAGTGAACCGCCAGGGTAACGACCGTGGACCCCAGTATCGCGGTGCAATCTGGACTTCGACGGATGAACAGTTGGCAGTGGCTCTCGCTGCCCGTGATGCGTATCAAGAAAAGATCAGCGAAGCTGGCTTCGGCCAAATCGCAACTGAGATCGCCCCTGCATCTAAAGCCGGTCAATTCTGGTACGCAGAGGACTATCACCAAAAGTACCTGTTTAAGAATCCCAACGGATACGAATGCCACGCACGAACAGGGATCCCCTGCCCGATCATCGCCTAGTCACCTCGCACGTCAACACCCAGCGTTTTCCGTTCGGCTTGTGCGGATATTACGAGGCCGCGCCCGCAACAACGCATTGTGCTTGCTACGGGCGCGGTTCGTTGTCTCTGAACTCAGGCAACGCCCATGATGTCGGTGACGAACACCAGCGTGTCACCGCCACCGATACCTGCCTGCGGAACACCACGTGCGCCATAGCCGTATTCCGGCGGAATGGAGAGCAGAACGCGCGAACCAACGCGGTGGCCCAGCAGGCCCTCGTCCCATCCGCGGATGACCATGCCAACGCCGATCTGGAAACTCAGGGTCGCCCCACGATCGTAGGAGTTGTCGAAGATATCGCCACCGAACACCTGGCCAAGGTAGTGGCAGTGGATGGTGTCTCCGGCTTCAACGACATCGCCGTCGCCTTCTGTCAGGACCTCGACAAGAAGTTCGTCGGAGGGAGCATTTTCGAAGGCGAGCTGAGGCTTACGGGCAAAGTCGCCGGTAACAGTGATGTTTTCCATGAGTATTCCTTCAAGATTCGTGATGCACGGTAAAGATTCGATTCCTTGCGTTGGAATCGGAGAGGAAGAGTCAGTTGTCCCTGAATGCTGCGATGAGTCGCAGAATCTCTAGGTACATCCACACGACGGTGACCAGAATACCGAAAGCACACATCCACGCATACTTTGCAGGAACGCCCTGCTCTACACCGATTCTCGCTTGGTCAAAATCGCTGATCAGACAGGCTGCTCCAACGAAGACAGCCAGCAGACCAACGACAATGCCCAGCGGAATACCCATCACAGTAATCGAGTCGAAGCCACCGGAGGAAAGGACACCCGTCAGGGTCAAAACCCATGACAAGAGTCGGTAAACGAGGATGCCGATCAGTGCAATCAGCGTGAACTTCATCAGCTTCGACGAATTACGGACCTTACCGGAAGCAAAGAGCGCAAGGGTCACACCGAAGACGCCGGCCGTCGCAACGAGTGCTTGAACGACGATTCCGGGGTACATCAATTCGAAGACGGCAGAAACTGCGCCAAGAGCCAAACCCTCGAAGGCTGCATAAGCGAGGATCAGAGCGGGACGAATCGTCTGAGAGAACGAATTCACCATCGCCAGAATGAAGCCAACAAGCACGCCAACACCGGACAGCGCGATCGCCATCGACGGGTTCACGGCAGACAGCATCCACGTTGCCGTAGCGGCAACCAGCAGGACACCCAGGGAAATTCCGGTCTTCATAATGACGTCGTCGTAGGTCATCACTCCACGGTCAACAGCATCCGCGGCCGGCGCTTGGTACATCGACTCCATCTGAGACTGCGTGTACTGCCCGTAGTCCATCGACGAGGCTGACCCAGCTTGGGTGGAATACGAGTTCACCGTCGAATATGGGTAACGCTGATCCGCAGCGTTACCGGCGCTCGGCTGCGATGATGGAGTGTATCCGGGCATTGTGGGGTATCCCGCCGGCGTGTACTGCGATTCCTTCGCCCACTGAGTTTCAAGCTTGTCAAAAACTGGGTTAGACAACTTCTGGCCTCCTAGGTCTTACGTGTCTATCTCTATTGTCCCATGACTATCACGGACTTTCCCTAGAAGAAACCGCACAAAACCGCCACAAAACCTGTGTCTTTCCTGAAAACACTCGTCCCCCACCAGACGGAGAAGGCCTAAGAAAGCGGTGAACAAGCGCGCGTGGCCGGCAGATCCGTATGCTCAGGCAGTGCGTTCTTTAGGTTAGAATGAGACGCGCACATGCGCGGCCCCCATGGCCCAATTGGCAGAGGCAACCGACTTAAAATCGGTGTGTTGTCGGTTCGAGTCCGACTGGGGGTACTTTTCACTCCCCACCTATCTCAGGCAATTCCTCTGGGCCTAGGCAAGCGATATGGCAATGCCATCAAGAATGTCATGCTCGGACGTCACAACATGGTCAATGACACTCCCCTGCTCAGTTGCGCGAGCAACAACACGCTTGACGATACGGCTCCAAATCAGCGCACCCGCCGCAATCACATCTTCACGCCCCTCAGGCATAAACCCGAGAGTGGCCTTCACCTTCGTCGGTTGATCCACCATGAAACGCACCGCTTGATCAATCTGATCAAGACTCAACGACGCACCGTGAATGAGTTCCGGCTGGTATGTCGCAAGCCCCAAAGCCTGAGCGGTCAACGTCGTGACAGTGCCAGCAACACCCACCAATGTCTTCACACGCTCAAGGTCAACAACCTTTTGCGCCCCATCGAGCTGTTCATCAATCCACTCGATTGCACGCTCTTGATGCGCAAGGGGAATTCCCGCTTCCGGATCACAGTCAGCAAAGAATTTTTCTGTCACGCGCACTGCACCCATATCGACAGAAATTGCCTGACGAACCTCAGTATCGCCCAAGACCAGTTCGGTCGAGCCACCACCAATATCGACGACAAGCATCGGGCTTTCGACGCCTGCCCCTAGTCCAGAGACTGCGCCCGAGAAAGACAGGGCGGCCTCGAGCGTTCCTTCAACAACCTCCGGCTCGATGCCGAGAATCGAACGAACAGCATCGATAAATTCATCACGATTGGACGCATCCCGCGACGCAGACGTCGCCACAAACCGCACCTTCGACGCACCCAGGCGGGAAATCATGCGCTCATACTCAACAACGGCATCAATTGTGCGATCAATCGCAGCCGGATCGAAACGACCCGTCTTATCTACTCCCTGCCCCAAGCGAACAATACGCATCTGACGAGTCAAATCAGTCAGACGCACACCGTTTTCATCACGCTCCACATCGGCAACAAGCAACCTGATGGAGTTCGTTCCACAATCAATACCAGCGACACGATTCATTAAATACACATTCCTTTTCGGGGCACACTCCCAAGCTACGCCGTCACCTAATCAACGACACCATCATTGCCACACAACAACCGCCGGTCGGAAACCACCAATTAGCAGGAGCAGCGCTGAGCGCTCCACATCCCTCGTTCTTCCATCATCGCTAACGCGCGATCACCAATCGGATTCACACCGGGACCCGCTGCCAGGGCATGACCAACCAGAGCATGAAGGCACTTGACACGAGTCGGCATGCCACCAGCGGAAACACCCGAGATTTCAGGAACATCCCCCAATTCGAGACGACGTTCAATATAGTCATGATGAGCTGCCTGGTACTGAACGGCAACCTCTTCATCATTGGCCAGCAGGTCATTGAAATCTTCCATGACATGCTCGGCCTCGAGCGTTGAACACGCCTTCACGATCGGAGGGCTGGTCAGATAGAACGTCGTCGGGAACGGACTACCGTCTTCAAGACGCGGAGCCGTCTTCACGACAGTCGGACGGCCGCACACGCAACGTGCACCAATACCGACAACACCACGAGGCACACGATCCAACTGCTCACGCAAAACATCCAGATCTGCTTCGGTAGCGATCGACGGGTCTTTCCCCACTTCGGTCACGATAACGTGCTCCTTACGATTTGGCCGCGACACGCGGCTATTGAGATTGAGCGCTTTGCGCGCCACTGGGCGCTGGCTGATCGCCAGACTGCGATGGCACAGCCTTCGACTGACCCACTTCCGCTTCGTCAGCTTCTTGAATCAGTTTACCGACAACTTGAATCCACGGCCTTGCTGGACCTTCAGGCGACGCAGCGTTGATCTGCGCTTTGTCCACATACTCCTCGCCAGGATCAACCACCGCGTACTGCACCTCACCCGGCTTCACGTACCCAAGTCGTTCACGAGCCTGCGAGGCAATGAACTCCGGGTCGCTCCACAAGTCGAGCTGCTCACGCATCTGAGCATTCTGTTGCTTCGCCTGTTCTACCTTCGCGGTGATGTCGCGAAGCTCCTGCTCCTGTTTCCACCACGCATACAAATTGGGGACGAGCAATGCCCCAAGCACACCAACAAGAACAACAATGGAGAGCAAACGCGTCGAAAGCTCCAGACCGCCAACAAGGAACGTCTTTCCTTCAGCAAGACGGCGTTCTTGGCGAGCTTTCTTCTCTTGACGACGCTCGCGAACTTTAGCTCGACGGCGTTCTTCACGACTCTGCGGAACACGTGCAGGACGGAACTGATGAGCTGAAGCAGCGACATTCGCCTTATGAGCGCTACGAATCTCCCGTGCTCGCTCTAGGCGTTCTGCGGGAGAGCGTGGCGCCTGCTCATCTGCCTGCACCTTTGCGCTATCAGACTTCTTGGAGCGCTTGAACAAGGATGATTTTTCTGAAGCCTTCTGATCCTTTTTGGGCGCGGTTCCACGCGATAGACCACGATTGTGGTCTGGTCGTCGGGGCGCTTGGGGGCGCTCACTGCGTGGATTACGAGGCATGCTTCTAATGGTGCCCCACTTCGGGCTTCGGCGCGCGTCAGCCTAACGGCGAGCCGAAGCGTGCACCTGTGATGTGCTCCAACTTTTAAGCTTCA
>NZ_JBHNPV010000049.1:0-307 GCF_059082735.1 Actinotignum sp. usb-actsch-rep-73
GAGTGCAACAAAAAAGAGAGGCGGCAACATGCGAGCCAAAACGCTCAAACGGTGTTGAACGTGAACCCGACAGCGTGTCTGCTTCCATGGAGCTTGCACCCCTGTTTTCCACTAAAAAACACCCACGCACCCACACCCACCAAGAAAAACCCTCGGTGAACACATGCGAGCACAAGAAACACACACCACACACACTCACGTGCCATGATGCGCATCCCCAAAAACGGGCTCCCTAGAAAGGAGGTGATCCAGCCGCACCTTCCGGTACGGCTACCTTGTTACGACTTCGTCCCAATCGCCAATCCCA
>NZ_JBHNPV010000050.1:0-17238 GCF_059082735.1 Actinotignum sp. usb-actsch-rep-73
GATTCGACCGGGACGATGGGTAGCTGCACTTCTTCGCTAGGCGTTGACTCATTGCCGTTGGGCTCAATCAGCTCCGTGTTCGTTTCTTCCTCGGTGGTCATTGGCCACCCTTGGTGATCGCGTCGTAAAGGACGTCATAGGCCTCGGCCGCTTCGCCAGAAAGCTCACCCTCATAGCCATCAAGAAATGCTTTCACGTCCTTGTCGTGGCCGTCGTAGGTTGGCCCCGATACTTCAGCGATCGACGCGAGCAGGGCTTGACGGGCTTCGAGGAATTCACTGGCCTTGTCAGGGTCGGCGAGGACGAACGTGCCATCGTCGGCGAACACTGGGCGACCCTGATCGTCAAGTGTTGCGAATTGGGCGACGAGGTCGTATTCATCTTCCCCGAATCGCGCAATCGCTTCCTTCACTAGCGTGAGGAGTTTCGAGCGGGCACGGGACTGCGCCGCCTTGAGCGGCATATTGGTGAGTAGGTCTGCGATGGGTTGCAAATACTGGTTTGCGAGCATGATCTTCATCAGTGTTTCCTTTTACTTATGCGAGGTTGGTGGACATGGCCGACAGGCCAGTGTTGGAGAAGTACCGCCAGGTGATGTTCGACCCGGTTCCGGAGATGGATGTGATCCAGCCTTGATTGAGTAAGCTCAGGATTGCGTTCATTCGCGACATCAAATCCTTGGTGCGGTCGAATAGGCGGGTCATGTTGTAATACGACCCATTGGTGACCACCATCAGGTCGTAGGTGTGAAACACGATCTTCGACAGCCCGCTTTGCCCCACCCAGCCCGAATAGGTTCCCTTGCCCGTCAGCGTGCAGTCCTGCAAGGTCACATATCGTGAGCCCGTCGTGTAGAACTTGTAGCCACCTGTTCGCAGATCGGAGCCGAGGTGGATACCTGCCTGCCCGTAAAACAGGCCTTTCGGGTCAAGGGTGAGACAGGTGTAGTAGGTGCCGCCGTCTGCCTTCTGGTAGGTCCAGGCGACGTAGTCGCCTTTGTAAGCAAGTTGGTTGACGATGCCTTGCACATTCGGCTTGTCCTTATGAGCCCGCCGAGCAAACTCACCGATATAGCGGGTTCCGTACCAAAACTGCATCCCAGCGCTCGTGATCTTGCCTTCCAGGGTGGTCCCGTCATACCAGGCGATCTGCGTGGGCGTAATGCGGATCGATTGCGTCCAGTCTGCCAGGCCTACTTGGATGGCGTTGGTCGCGAGCTTGTCGGCCGTAATCGACCGCGCCCCAATCCGAGCGGCGTTCAGATACCCGGTGGTGATCTTCCCAGCATCCAGCGAAGCAATCTTGGCCGATGTGACCGCAGCGTCCTTGATCATCGTGGACTGGATAAAACCGTTAGCGATCGTCAACTTGTCCGAGGTAATCGAACCGGCAGCGATCCGTGCCGCCGACAAGGTACCGGTCGTAATCTTCGACGCCGATAGACTGCCAACCTTTGCGTCCGTGATCGCGGCGTTGGCAATCATTGCGGTGGTGATGAACCCACTCGCGATGGTCAGCTTGTCGGAGGTAATACTTCCCGTGGCGATACGGTCAGCCGCCAAGAACCCAGCCGTGATTTTGGCTGCCGACAGTGAACTGATTTTCGCGTCGGTGATAGCGGCATCAGCGATGTGTGCGGTGCCGATGGCGGCATCTGCGATGTGTGCTTGGCTGATCGCTTTCGGCCCGATCATCGCGGCACCGACCGGTGTTTGTTCCCATTGGTTGTTGGTGAGGAGATATTGGCGGGCGATCACTCCGTCTACGCGCACTTGCCACAGCGCACCCTCCGGTCGGCCAGCCGCATCCGCTACGCTAGGATCAACAACGGCAACCGTGAGCCGCCCATCCGAGGTTACCGCGATGTCGTGGGCATCCTGCGCCAACTGGGTAGCACCAGCGGCTGCGGTCTTGGCCTGGTCAATCTCCACCTGCGCCGACGCCATCTGAGTGGCGACAGCATCGGCGGCGGTTTGTGCATCCTGGGCCGCAAGCAGGGCGTGGCCGACTTGTGTGCGGACGGCATCGAGTTCCGCACCGAGCTGGGCATGATTCAGATCAGTAGCGAGTGCCACCCAGCCGGGCTGCCCGGTATCAGTGAGCTGGTAGATCCAGATCTCGACCTGTTCGCCATTTTGCCGGAACCACGTGTCACCCAGCTTGGCCTTGGCGGGCTGGATGCTGCCGTAGTGGTTGGTGTTCTTCCCATCCGCTGAAGCGAGTGCGAATCCTGCCGCATCCGACGCAGCCACCGCCGTATTGACGGCGGTTTTGACCTGCCGGGTGACAGACGTGAACTTCCGAGCAGTAGAACCCAGCTCAACGGAGATGTACTGGAGCGTGAGCGGGTTGTATTCGTAAGCGACCACCCGTGCCGTGAGCGCAATCCCAAGATCAGCGTGACGGACGGTCACGGTGTCGCCAATTTCGACGGTTTCCAGGCGTGCAAGATCAGCGTATTCACGGGTGGTGGCGAGATCGACGAACCGCACCTTATACGAGCCCGACGGCTCATCGACATGTCTTGCGCTGAATTCTGCTGCAGCTAGTCGGCGCAGCTCAGAGTGGGCTTGGTCGAGTGGGAGTTCACCCTCACGCGGGTTGTCTTTGTCGGTGATGGCTTTGACTTGTCCGTAGCGGATGACGCGGATACGCGGCACCACATAATCACCCAACTTCGGACTATCGACATACAGTTCAGGCAGGAGTAGGCCGTCGTATCCGACTGGCAGAATCCGCGTCACCACCGTCGAAAAATCAATGGATGATTCGAAGCCAGTGAGGTTCTTCCGATCACGAATGACCACCCCATGGTTGGCTCCGCGCATGGGCGCGTGATGGATATGGAAATTATCGCGGGCCAGTTCGCCGCCCCAACGCGAGATGAGCGTGTTGTCCTCGCCCGCGTCCATGAGCGCAGCGGTGATGGGCATGCGCACCATCCGCGCCGACGAGCGCGTCACCGTATCCGACGAGGTAGCAGTAAACCCGTGGCTCGTGTTCGCCGCCCCAAGGATCTGGGTCAGTGCGCCTTTCGCGGTTTTGTTGACCACGTAGGTGTCGGCGATGAGATTCCCCGCCAGATCATAGAACACGTGAAACGCCGTCACTTCGAGCATGCCGTCAAGCGTGGTGACAACCTCGCTGATGCGGAACCCCTGACGTTGCTCCAGCCCTGGCACGGGCGCTGCCACAATGTTCTCAAGCGTCAGGTGCGTGGCTGCTGGACCGTCTGCCGGGTAGGTGAAGGTTAGTGAGAATTCGCCACCTAGTTCCTCGACCACGATCGGATTGATGATCTCCCGATCCAAGACTCCTAGCCCGGTGGTGGTGAATGTCGTGGCGGTGCGGTCGTGAACCGTAATCATGAGGAGCCTTCCAAAGACAACAGTGGCCACCCCACGAAGGGATGGCCGTCAGAGAATGTAGTGAGTTGGGTGTTAGGGGTTGCGCCAGTTCGGCGTGATCACGATCTTCGAAATACCCGCGCCGAGCGTGAGGCGATTGATCCCAGGCTTGAAGGTCGGGAAGGCGTCGGTGAGCGCATCGGTCTGGACTTTCCCGTGGGCGTGAGCGACGAGACGTTCGCTGTCGAGCGTGACGGAACCTGCTGGCGAATTCACGTGATAAATGCTCGTATTGATCGTCAGCGAGAGCGCCCCGGTGCCGGTGACTGTGATGATCGGATCAGCTTCCAGTAGGCCGGGGTTCGTGATCGTCCCAGATGCAGTGAGCGTTACCGGATTCAATCCCTCGGTCAGGTACGTGAAGGGCTGGCAGGTCAGGCGCGCGGTGAAGAACCCCCACCCCGACAGCTCCCGGCGCAGTTCGCTCACTTCGCAGTGCTTAACCTTGCGGTAAACACCAGGCTCGGCAGTCAACGCAATCGTCGAAGAGCCCGTCAGCTCGTGAGCAGCCTGCCGATACTGGTCGAGCCCGTCACGAACAGGCACCGCGAGGTCGAGATCGATCTCGGTGTCCTCCCAGCCCGTGAAGCGCGTGAGGGTTCCGGCGCGTCCTTTGACCTCAATATCATCAGCCCTGCGCACCGACGCTGGGATCGCAACGGGTGCCGTGAGTCGCAGACCCAGCGAAGCAGAAGACACCTGGTTATTGAGGGTGAAGCCGAACATGGTTAGTATCCTCCTGCCATCACGGTCTGCCGCCGATCAAGGCGGGCAAGTTGTTTATCGAGGGCGGGTGCGAGTTTGCCCACCAGCGTCCCATCCGACAACGTCACCGAAATATCCAAAGACCCGAGGATACGCTTTGCAGTCGCATCCACGATCCCAGCGACATCCACACGCTCTGCCGCTTCATCAGTACTTCGCTGAGATACAGTCACGGGTTGTGGGGTGAGGTCAACGCTCGGCACTTGCAGGTCTGCCACCGCCTCGATCGGCACGGCCAGCCCGTCCTCAAGGTCGGCGAAGGCGTCTATCGTGTTGCGCGCGAGCCCTGAAGCTGCGGTGACAGCCTTGTTGCCGTCCGTGCGGATGGAGCCTGCGAGGCCTTCGACAAGCATCCGTCCTGCCCAGGCCATCTTGCGTGACGGTGAGTGGATGCCGAAGAAGCCAGTGATGGAGTCCCAAATACCTGATGCCCAGTTCGAGACCGAATTCCACAGCCACCCCGCTAAGGATTGGATACCGTTCCACAGGCCGTAGACGAGGTTTTTGCCCGCCTGGGCCATCGCTGAGACGCCCTGACCAACAGCAGACACAATCCCAGAAATAATCGATGGGATTGCTGCGACGATTGTGGAAATAATCTGCGGCAGGTTTCGTACCAACGCGGTCAAGAGTTGGATGCCTGCTTGGACGAGTTGCGGGATCGCCCCACCAATCGCCGACACAATAGCTCCGATAATCTGCGGGAGCGCGGCCACGATAGTTGTAATGATTTGCGGCAACGCCCCAATCAAAGCCGTCAACAACTGAATGCCTGCTTGGATCAGTTGTGGGATAGCACCAACCACGCCGTCCACGATTGCAGTAATAATCTGCGGGAGTGCTGCGACAATCGCTGTGATGATCTGAGGCAGCGCCCCGATCAAGGCGGTGAGTAGTTGGATTCCTGCTTCGATGATCTGCGGGATCGCCCCCACAAGGAACGTGACAATCCCGGTGATGATCTGTGGGAGGGCTTCGATGATCACGGGAATGGCAGCGATCAAGCCTTCGGTAAGTCCGGTGATGAGCTGCAACGCCGCATCAAGAAGCAACGGGAGGTTGTCGACCAGACCCTGTACCAAAGCCATGAGCATCTCCACCGCCGCAGGAACCAGTTCCGGTAGTGCTTCGCCGATACCAGAGACCAGTGTGGCGATGATCTGTATCGCCGCCTCCAACAGGGACGGCAACGCTTCGATGATTGTCTCGACCAGAGCGATAATCAACGTCACGGCTGTTTCTGCTACTTGTGGCAACACCTTGATAATGCCTTCAAGGAGCGCGGTCAAAATGCTCATGCCGGTCTCGACCACCATCGGTAGCTGCTCGGCAATAAATGCGAGAGCTTCCTGTAAGACGGTGCCGAGGGTGTCGATGAGGGCGGGTGTTCCGCCTTCTTCGAACGCTGCCGTGAGTTCGTCGATCCACCCGTTCAGCATCGGCAACACCGAACCCGCCAACGCCTCCGACAGACCACCAGCCAACAACCCCTTGAGATTTTCAACCCCATCCTGCATCGTCGCCAACTGGCCCGAAAAGGTTTGGGATTGGGCGTCCATGGCCCCGTAGAAACGCCCGCCTTCAGCAGTAGCACTGGCGAATGCGTCAGCGACCATGTCAGCCGAAATAGCACCCTTGGCCATATCCTCCTTGAGCTCACCAATGCTTTTGCCGGTCTTGCGGCTGATCTCTTCGAGCGGGTTGAATCCGGCGTTGATCATCTGCAGCAAGTCCTGACCCGTGAGCTTGCCGGTCGAAGACATTTGGGCGAAGGCGAGCGTGAGCGATTCCATCTTCACCGCATCACCTTGGGAGATGTCGCCGATTTCGTTCAGGTGCTTTTTCGCATCCTCAAGGCTCATGCCAAAGCTCAGGAGGGTTTGCATGTTGCCCGCGAGTTCTTCCATACCAAACGGAGTCTTCGCCGCTTGAACTTTCAGATCGTTGACGAGCTGTTGGGCTTTTGCTTGGTCGCTGAGCATCGTCGTGAAGCTTGTGGAGTATTGCTCCATGCGAGCGTTGTACTCCACGCCCTCTTTCAACGCGCCTACCATGCCGCGACCAATACTGGCGATCGCATGCCCGATGCCTTTGACTCCGGCGATGATGGCTTCGGAGGCGAGGTTGGCTTTCAACACGTCGCCGAAAATGCGGGTCTTGGAACTGGTGGTGTCCATCTCGTCACCGAGATCATCCACCGCGCCCTCAAGACGTCCTGCGTCCTTGGCGGCGTCTTTAGCATCGTCGCCCGCACCGTCTGCCTCGTTCCCGAAATCAGAGAGGGCGTCGTTGTTGGCTTTGAGTTCGCCTTCGAGCCGGTTGAGCTCCGCGCCTGCGTTGTTGAGCTGGATCTGCCAGTTCTTCGTCCGACTATCGTTCTCACCAAAGCTCGTAGCGGAGTTTTCGAGTGCGGCGCGTAGGGTCTCGATCTTGGCTTTCTGCACCTCAATCTCTTTGCCCAGCACTTGGTTACGGGCCGTGAAGGCTTCGGCAGACTTGTCGTTCTTATCAAACGAGGACGCCACGAGCTTCATCTCACTGCCAAGCACACGCATCTCACGGTTAATATCCGTAATCGCGCGCTTAAACTCCCGCTCGCCCTCAAGCCCAATCTTCAAACCAAAACTGGAGTCGGCCATGGCAAAGTCACCTCCTCGAAGGGATAATGAAAAGGGATCAAATTGCTAAACGAAGGGGAAACCTATGGGAATGAGTGCAGAAGATTTCGGAGCTGTGCTTGCTGAGCTAAATGGACCTACGCCGCTTGCTGATGCTTTCGAGACGTGTTTCCCTCAACAAGACGACAACCGCTGGTGGTTCTCGATCCGGACTCACGCTACGTCAGTTTTTCTATCGAAGGAATACTTTGATTTTGAAACTGCAAGGAGAAACAAAGTAAAGCGAAGCTATAAGGAACTCTTGGCTCGAAAGGTTTGGGAAAGCCATTCGTTCACTCGTCGACCTGAGCTTCGCCTATGGATCCTCGAAGCGTTGGGACTCCTAAAAAACGACAAGGAAGTATTGAAAACCATGCTTGAGATGGAGACGAATACTTCTCGCTGCACGTACCTCAAGGATTTGTTTACTTGGGACGAAATCGAAGATGCAGCACGTAAGGAATTCCATCGTCTCGTGAACGAATCACCCATGACTCATCGAAATTACTAAATCCCTGGCGGGATGACGTCGTCGATGAACCATTGACGCAGCGGCTC
Source organism: Actinotignum sp. usb-actsch-rep-73 (assembly GCF_059082735.1). Taxonomy (NCBI): domain Bacteria; kingdom Bacillati; phylum Actinomycetota; class Actinomycetes; order Actinomycetales; family Actinomycetaceae; genus Actinotignum; species Actinotignum sp. usb-actsch-rep-73. The sequence goes on from NZ_JBHNPV010000050.1 coordinate 7,388, forward strand.
AGCTCGTCCGGTTTCGATGCGCCAGCAGTCCACGAGGTCGAGGAGTTCTCCGAAGACAGTCAGACCCACTTCCACGCGTGATAGGTGAAGGTGGGCCATTCCAATGTAGGTCAGCCGCGTGAACACAGCCTGATCGGTCTCGACTATTCGTCCGTCGGTGGTGCTTTTGGGGCTGGCTCGGTAAGGATGTCTCGTCGTGTTCCGCGCTGGAGGGCTTCGGCGATCGCGCCGCGATAGTCCGCCAGATCAGCGGGAACGGTGAGTAGTTCAACCTCGTCCTCGCTCAGCTCTGGGCGCTTGTCGTCTGGGTGGCGCAGGTTGTGGATCTGGATGGACTGGTTGACCAGCAGCGTGATTAGCCAAATCACCTCACCCAATGTTTTGCCCAGATCGTCGGAAGTTTCGAGGGCGTTGCCCAGATGTTCGAGCCCGCCGTATCGCTCGGCGATCAGACGCGTGGCTTTCGTCGTCAAGACAAGCTCGCAGTCGGTACCGCCGATGCTGACAGTGGCGGAGCGCCCTGGGTCAACAACTGATTCAGTTTTCTTCTTGGTTGTCATGGCTCATGCTCCTTAGGCTTCAGATGTGGTGCTGGCGGGTTCGTAAACCTGTGCATACCAGTTCGTGATCGTCTCGGGCTTGACGCCGGTTGTGCCTTCGGTGACTTCGGCCTTCCACGGATGCCGCCCCTTACTATCGGGTTTGTTACGCCGCAAAATCGTGCCCTCAATTGAAGGGGTGGAGAACGTGATGGAGTCGGCTTTAGTTGCCAGGGTTTCGGTGGGCAGGGCGAACTTGACCCGGTACAGCCAGAAATACTGATACTTCCCCGTAGAGCGTGCGGCTCGGAAACCGATCGCCACCGGAGCCCCGCCGTCCTCGGAAGCTGAAATGAGCACCCCGTTGGAATCCACGGTCGCACCCGTCAAGGCTGCGGCTGCTTCACCACCCAGGTCGTCGATACCCAAAGTCAGGGTGCCGGATTTGAATTCCTTGACGATCTCACTCGGCCCGTCATCGGCATACAGAATCGCTTCAGCGACCTCAACACTGAGTTCTGCGGAGATGGCTTTGGCGAGGGGTTTGGGTTTGGCGTAGGTTTCCTCACCCGTGTCGGGGTTTTCAGTGATGGTGGCGTAGTAGAGCTTGTCTAAACCAATAGTCGCCATGAGTAATGCTCCTTCATGTGTAGGTGTGGTGGGTTGCGACATCTATCGCGTAATGATGAAATCCGGTATCCGCTTCGAAGCCGACATAGGTACGGGCAGTGATCGTCAGTCCAGTGTCGAGCAGGGCGCGGGTAATGCGGCTACGCAGGTCGAGATAGTTTCCGCGAGTGAAGAGTGCGAGGCGGACTTCCTCAACCTCAACGCTGGGTTGGTTATCGGCGAACACGTCCAACACGTCCGTCAGCGGGGTTGCCACCAGATACGTCTGCGGCGCAGGCGTAGCCGTGTAGAGACCGACCTCGAACGGCAATCCGAGCTTGTCAGCAATCTCCATGAGTTGTTCGAGTAGCGGTGTCATGGCCCCACCTGCTCAATCCGCGCCGTCAGCGCCGCCTTCATGGCCTCGATTGCACCACGCCGTGTTTGCGACCGTGTGGGTGCAAGGAACGGGCGTGCGGGCTGGTTGGACCGGCCATGTTCGAGGACGTTGGCGATCAACGCATTCGCTCTGCCGTCGCGGCGGTTCTCAGCGAAGCCGACCTTAATGTTGTGATCGCCTCGGCTATTGACTTTCACCGAGGTCGTACCAAGCGCGCTGAGTAGTTGCCCTGTTGACCGCGAGGGCTGATTGGTGGCACGTCCGATCACGCCCGTGAGGTTGGCTCGCATACGCGGCTCAACCACCGCGGCTCCCGCCTCAAGCACCTCATCCGCCGATGTTTCTAGCACACGGCTGGCAGCATCAAGAGAATCAATAAACGCGTTCGGCAGACGAATCTGAACTCTAGCCATGGGCGTCTCCTTCGGGCGTGGTCTGGTGGGCAAGAATCTCAACATACCTGCCGATCACCCCAACTGCGTCAATCACATACCGCCCATCCGGGCCACTGATCTCCATATCAGTGGTCACGGACAGTCCGGGAAAAGATCTGATGCGGAAGAGGACGTCGGCCTTTGAGTACGCTGCCCGGTTCACCCACGCGCTCGATGCGTGCCGCACCTCGATCTGCGCCCGCACCGTCGCCTTCACTTCATCGCGCGTGGTGGTGAACCCCGCCTTATCCCGAACAACCGTCGGCTGGATGAGGTCGATGGTGGTGCGCATGGATCCCAAAGAAGCCATTGGTCTACACCTTCCAATCCCGGTCCAGGCGCAGCAGATTGTTCACCGCGTTCCATACCGCCCGAGCCGCATCTGGCTTATCTGCCCAGAACCCTGCCGTGGAACCATCACGCGACTCATAAAAATGGGAGGCGAGCATGACAACGCCCTGCCTGGTTGCCCCAGACATGTCGTGTGTCTCGTAGTAGCCCTCATCAAGGTGTTGGTAGGAGCAGGCGTAGGAGGTGGCCGCGTTGATCAGCGCGCCGATCAATTGATCGTCATCGTCAAAGGTGATGAGCAGATTCGCCTTCACCTGATCGATAAGCTCAGTCGTGGTCATTGCGGCCACCTCCTCTCAGTGTGTAGAACCGCTGGTTATGCGGATGCCTTTTGGGTGAGCAGCTTGACTGCTTCGGGTAGGACGAGCTTGCCGTCCAGTCGCTGGGATGCGAGGAATCCGACCTGTCCGGTGGTGGCGAACAGTTCGTTGAGCCGCTTAAAGGAGCGGCCCTGTCGGTCGGCGATCCAGTAATACGACAAGTCACCGAAAGCAACCGTCGACGCACCAGCCTTGATCTCCGGCACAAACGTCGACGTGTGGACCGGGCGGCCAAGAACCAGATCCGGCGTTCCTGCGGTCAGGGCAGGTTGCCACAAGTACTGGCCGTTACCATCCTTGAGCTTACGGATGGTTTTCACAGTGGAATCGTTCATCAGCCACACCGCGTTCTTCCGATACGGGCCGCGCAGGGCGTAGTGCAGGTCGATGAGCTCATCAGCGGTAATGTCGGTGGCCTTGCCCGTGGTCACCGCCTTCTCGCCACCGCCAGATGCAGTGAAGATGCCGGTGGGTTTGCCCTTGCCGTCTCCGGTGAGGAAGGCTTCTTCTTCAGCCGCGCCGATACGGCGAGCAAACTCAGCTGCTAGGTACTGCTCGACATTAAACGCGCTGTCATTGAGTAGCTCTTCGCTGATTTTGAGGAAGGTGCCGAGCTTAAACGCCGACAAAGTGACCTGCGTGAAGGTTTCATCGGATTCGGTGTACGGCTTGCCTTCATCGAGCCACCCGGCAGTGCCATGCGTGGAGACGACTGGGATCTTCCGATCCCCGCTGGTGGTTTGAATGACCTTGGCCAGGCCGCGCATGATGTTCTGATCTTCAAGTGAGGAGATCAGCGTGCGTTCGAACTCGTCGGGCACCAGATAGCCGCCTTCAGTATCAACACCCTCGCTAAGGGCGTTGCGCACCTCCATCGGAGAAGCGTTGAGCCGCATGGCATCCCAGAAGGCTCGCTTATAGGAGGATGTAGCGCGTGGGGTTGTGTGCTTGACCTCGTCATTGTCGGGGTTGATGCCGGGCATGGAGGTGAGCGGTGTGTTGGTTGCCTTAGCGAGGTCGGCGTCGCGGCGCAGGGCACGTTCAGAACGGGCAATCTCGTTGGTGAGACGATCGATTTCGGCTTCCATCTTCGCGTAAGCCTGATCATCTTCAGCAGACAGGCAACCGGTTGTGGTGTCGCGGCGCTCGTCAAGGAATGCCTTCGCCTTCTCCCAAGCATCTGCGCGCTTGGTGCGAAGGTCAGAAACAGTCATAGGGGTTGTCATGGGTGTTGGTCCTTTCAGTGGGGTTGGTTCGCTAGTTCGGCGTACAAATCGAGAACCCGCCGACCAACAGGCACGGCGGGTTGAATGGTTGGGAGTGGTGGACGCACTCGCTTCGACGGAGGTGGCGGTGATGTGGCGGTCAGGTGTGCGACGAGCTTTTGTTCGGAGGCGCGGCGGGAAAACACCGTGCCTTGTCCCGCGTTCTTGGGTGGAAACGGCAGGCGCTTCGGATCTTCATCCTCGTCGTCTTCGTCGGGTTCGTCTGGTGACTCGGCCTCGTCCTCATCGTCATCCGGCTCGTTGTCCGGCTCAATCGCAAACATTGGGTCGCGTTGGTTGGTGAGGAGTTCGTCGGCGAAACCCATGTCGATCGCAGCCCGCGCATCCATCCACGTCTCAGCGTCCATGAGCTTGGACAGCTTCGCCCGACTCAGGTTCGTCTTCTCCTGATATGCATTCAGAATCGATTCTTTGACCGAATCAAGCATGCTCATCGCACGTGCGAGTTCGTCCTTATCGCCAACCGCCATGGTGGCCGGGTTATGAATCATCAACATCGACACCGGGCTCATGGCAACCTTCGTGGCGGCCATCGCGATCACAGACGCGGCCGATGCGGCGATACCGTCGATATTGACGGTCACCTCGCCTGGGTAGTCGATGAGCATGTTGTAGATCTGCGCCGCAGCCACCACATCACCACCCGGGCTGTTGAGCCAGATCGTCACCGGCCCCGACCCAGCGTTCAACTCGCTGGCGAAGATGCTGGGTGTGATGTCGTCATCGAACCAGGATTCTTCAGCGATCGTGCCGCTAATGCGCAAAACCCGGACTGCATCTGCGTCCGGGTCAGTTGATGGCTCTGGTGTGAGCCAGTTCCAAAAACGTCTCATATCCTCCTCCTTACAGAAGATTCACTCATAGGTTCCTCAGCCGGTTCAGGCTCCGATTCAGACCCGGTTGTCTGCGCGTATGCACCTGCGAGACTGAGCGGGAGCATGTTCCCGTTGACGAGGTAGAGGTCGCCGCCAGCCTCGGGACTGATGCGATCGAGGTTTTCTAGTTCGCGGATATCGTTGGCGCTCATCCAGCCGTTTTGCCTTGCCACCGCATAACCATTCATTCGGGATTCGTAATCCCCACGTAGCAAGCCTTCGAGGTTGAACTTCACATACACGCCAGGTTTTTCACGCGAGCTGAGGAGTGTTTTGGTGATGGCCTGTTCCCACCGGATCACCCACGGGTCCAACGTGTACTTCACAAACTCCAACGACTGCTGCTCAATATTGGAAAACGAGGATTTTTCGAGGTCGCCGATCATGTGCGGGGGTATGCGGAAGATTCGAGCAATTTCGTTGATCTGAAACTTCCTCGTTTCAAGGAATTGAGCTTGTTCTGGGCTGACGGAGATGGGCGTGTATTTCATGCCTTCCTCGAGCACAGCGATCTTGTTCCCGTTGCGGGCTCCGCCGAACGTGGACTGCCAGGACTCCCTAACGCGCGCGGGGTCTTTGATCGTTCCCGGATGCTCCAACACACCACCAGGTGCAGCACCGTTAGCAAAAAACGATGCGCCGTAGTCTTCTGTTGCTTGGGCGAGGCCGATGGCATTCTTTGCCATCGCAATCGGGCTATAACCAACCAGCCCGTCAAAGCCCAACCCTGGAATGTGCAGCACCTCGCGCGCCGAGAGTCGCACCGTGTCGAAGCGTCCAGCTGGTTCGTCCCAGGTGCGCTGATACTCGTAATAGAGTCGCCCAGCCTCGTCGCGCCCCACCATCATCCGGTTCGGCATCAACGGATACAAACCAATCACTTCATCTTTACCGTTGCGCAGCACTTGGGCGAACGCATTACCCCAAAGAAGCAAATGCGTCATCAGAGTTTCCCTAAAGACAAAGGATGTCATTTCAGGGTTCGGCTCATCATGCAACAGCCGGTATAAGGGATGGTCGAGCGCCTTCACCTTCGCCCCATCACTGCTCTGCTGGTAAACATGCAACGGCAGACCCGCGATAGCTTCAGCCAAAATCCGCACGCATGAGTAGACGGCGGTCATTTGCATCGCGCTGCGTTCTGTCACCGGACGGCCAGAGCTCGTTGCCCCGAAGAAAAAGCTGTAGCCAGAGCTGATCGCGTGATCGTCAGCGGAGCGGGTGGTGTCGCCACGCAGCCAATTCAGAAAACTCATGCGGTGTCCTTTCACATGTAGAATTGGAATATGAAAGCGCCCTCAAAACAGTCGTGGGCACTGATGAGTGTCCTGCTAGCGGCATTTTGGTTGTTGCCGCTCATTTCCATGTGGATCAGCAGGCTGAGCGATCCCAACGCCAAGTGGTTCATCGCGTTGCTCTTCCTCGCGTTTCCACTACTCACCATCGTTTTGAGCGTTATCGATGGGGCACGCCACGGGTTCGGCTGGTGGTGGCTACTGGCCCCGTTCGCAGGGTTCTTGACCACACTGTTCGTGTACTACAACGATTCAGCCCTCATCTACGGCGTCGCCTACTCGATCTTGGGACTGATCGGCGCAGGCATCGGCGCGTTCATCCATGAGCGTGCTCACAGCACGAGTAGGCCGCGTTCGTCATAAACACTGCCGCTGACGTGCCCGGTGCCGTTTCGGATGGCGCGGTCGAGGGCCATGATTGTTGCGACGACGCCGTCGATCTTCTCGGTGCTCTTTTGTTTGTCGGGTTTGATGTTTCCTGCTGGGTCGGTGCGGACGTGAATGTTGTCTACCATCCACGAAAGCACTGGATGCCCGCCATGTGCCAGTTTTCCCTCTAAAGCGAGTTTCATGAGTTCTTTGGATGGTGGGCTCATGTCTTTGAAGCCTTGCCCAAACGGAACAACCGTGAAACCTGCTTCGTCAAGGTTTTGGCTCATTTGGACTGCGCCCCACCGGTCGAATGCGATCTCGCGGATATCGAAGCGTTCACCGAGTTGCTCGATGAAGGCTTCAATTGCGCCGTAGTGGACGACGTTGCCCTCAGTGGTTTGTAGGAAGCCTTGCTGTTGCCACAGGTCGTAGGGCACGTGATCACGGGCAACCCTTAGTTTGAGGTTGTCTTCGGGTATCCAAAACCATGGCGCGACCGTATATTTGTCATCGTCCCCGTAGGGTGGGAATATGAGAACGAAAGCAGTGATGTCCGTCGTGGAAGCCAAGTCGAGGCCGCCGTAACACACGCGTCCTTCCAAATCTGACAGGTCGACGGGTGCTGAGTTTTGGTTCCAGATGTGCATGGGCATCCACCGCACGCTTTGTTTGACCCATTGGTTGAGGCGAAGTTGGCGGAATGTGTTTTCTTCGGCTGGGTTTTGTTTCGCGCTCGTGCAGGCTTGGCGGACTTTCTCGATCGGGACAGTGATCCCTAAGCTCGGGTTAGCCTTATGCCACACGTCCTCGTCGGTCCAATCATCATCTTGCGCCGCCCCATAGATCACCGGGTAGAACGTGGGGTCGTGCTTTTTGCCATCTAGGATGTCTTGGGCTTTTTGGTGTTGCTCATAACAAATGCTATGCGTGTCGGTACCCGCTGTCGTGATGAGGAAGTACAGGGGTTGGGTGCGCGCGTCGCCTGATCCTTTCGTCATGACGTCGAACAAGGCACGGTTGGGTTGGGTGTGGAGTTCGTCGAAGACAACGCCGGAGATGTTGAACCCGTGCTTCGAATACGCCTCCGCGCTCAGCACCTGGTAGAAGGAGTTGGTGGGCTTGTAGATGATCCGCTTCTGCGAGGCAAGAATCTTGACGCGTTTGGACAGCGCTGGACTCATGCGAATCATGTCCGCTGCGACCTCAAACACAATGGATGCTTGCTGGCGATCAGCCGCGCACCCATACACTTCAGCGCGTTCTTCACCATCCCCGCAGGTGAGTAGTAGCGCAATTGCGGCGGCGAGCTCACTTTTGCCCATCTTTTTGGGTATCTCGACGTAGGCGGTGGTGAATTGGCGGTAGCCGTCTTCTTTGACAGTGCCGAACAGGTCGCGGATGATTTGCTCTTGCCAGTCGATGAGCTGGAAGGGCTTGCCTGACCAGCGGCCTTTGGTGTGCTTTAAGGCTTGGATGAACGCGACCGCGAAGTCGGCTTTACGCTTGTCGTAGCGTGAGCCTGTGGCCATGAATCGGGTCGGCGTGTAGGTGTCGAGAGTGCGCATCACGCCCTTCAGGCTCCTTCCTGTGCTGGTTAGTTGGTGTGGGCAAGCGCCCAGGCGATGGCGTGGCCGGCGTCTTCGAACAGTTCCTCAGCCTCAGCAACCAGGGCGAGTTCGCATTCAATGAAACTGCGGGCGTCCGATCCCCAGCCAGGGATGGGCTGCTCGGCGAGTTTGTAGACGCGGGCGTCGTTTCCGATCCGGCCTTTGCCCAGGTGCCGGTATGCCGAGGCGAGGACGAAGTCTCCGTAGGCGATAACCGTGCCGTAGCTGTCGGTCGCGATCTGCAGCTGCTCCATCGTGACCTTGCTGGTATTCATGACCTCGCTCCTTTATTTCTTGTTCGATCATGTACATACAGCCATAGGTGTGCGCGGTTATCCAGTCGCTTTTCGCCGGTTCTCCGCAAGGAACTCAGTGGTCGGATTTGGGCAGGGTTTTCCATGCTGCGTTGCCTTCCAGATTCGCTAGCAGGACTCGGCGCACGTGCTTGTAGTTGTCGCCGATCATGCCCAGGCGCAGCAACCAGCAGCGCATCGCATACTTGTCATTTCCACCTGTCTTGGCAGGCTTCGCGGAGACTCTCGTGGCGGTTTTCGCGTGCTCGATCATGAGCTGAATCAGCACGCTGACCGCTTCAATCACCTCCGCATCTGGGAGCTGGTCAAACCAGGCAAACTCAACGGTCCCTTCCGCCTCATCGATCGCCATGGGCGTAGCAGGAATAACCAGTGCCTTAGCGATGAGTGCTCCCTTGGAGGCGAGCAGGGCGTCGAGCTTCGCGCCTGTGGCCTCGTCCCACCTGGTCGTGGGGAATGTGAGCGTGAGTCCGTAAACCTCACCCGCAGGCGCAAACCCGGCCGCGCTCGCGGCGTCGGTTATCGCGTCGCCGTCTGCGTTGTCTGGGAGGTGGAGCACCCAGTCCCGATCCAACCGCGCCTCACCAATCAGATAGTCAAAGGTGGGCATGCCAGCATACCTGGCTTTCACGCCAAGATGTTCCGCGATGACTTCGGCGAGTTTCTTACGCCCAGCCTTGTTCGGGGTAAACTCGATCGTGGTCATCGGGTCACCTGTTCAAACCAAGAATCAACCAGTCGCAGATAGCCATGCGGGTCGTGTTCGATCGCACCGGCAACCAGGGAGAAGTTCCACTTTCGTGCAATGTCGAGGGCTTCTTCAATGTCCCAGATGTTGATGCCTGCCTCCAGCATCTCGCTGATCTCGATATGTAGATCACTCATGACCATCCTCCATCTCATGTTTCCCCCTTGTCGGGGTTTGTTTGGTCATGTACATACAGCCATAGGTGCGAGTGCTTATCCAGTCCCTGCGCGAGCAAAATTCTTCAGTCTTTCAAGGACGTGGCGAGCAACGGGCAAAGCGATCGCGTTACCCCACAACTTGTACTGGGCACTATCACTGGTTGGATTCTCCAACCAAGTAGTGACTTGGCGTGCGGTTCGTGGTTTCACGCCGCGCGCCAAGTTCCAGGTAGCCCAAATGCCCGTCCAATACTCGATGTCCTCGCTTGTCGGATCCTCGATAGCAAGACCGTCACACCAATCGTCAGGAAACCCCTGCAACCGGGCACACTCGACCGGCGTCAACCGCCTGGGGCACAGCGACGAGCTGGCGACCATGGGCGGATCGGTGTAATCCGTGGCCAGCAGCGCACCTGCCTGATCCTTGGTGACGCGGGTGAAATAGTCGGCCTTGGATGCGGCATAGACGGGCTCCAAGATGACCATGCCGCCCTGATTGCAGGTCGGCTCCCCGCCTTTCAAGTCGAGGGTTTTCGACACTTC
>NZ_JBHNPV010000051.1:0-954 GCF_059082735.1 Actinotignum sp. usb-actsch-rep-73
GCAGAAATTACAACCACTGAAAGGACAAGCTCATGCATGTGATGACCAAATACCTCGACACAAGGAAAGCCGCGATCGCCGCTCTGCAGGATTATGCGGTGATGGAACAGATCATCGAGAGTACCGACGAGCAGATCAAGGCGGCTTATGCTGACGCGGCAAGCCCAGCATCCCCACGCATGGACGGCACACCACCATCAGGCGACCTCCACGCTTCGGAGAATCGGATCGTGGCGAGCATTGAGCGAATCGATGCGTACAAGGCTCGCTACCTGCAGGCTCGCCAGTACATGGACTGGTTCTTGCCTGCGTGGGAAGTCATCGCTGAAGACGACCGCTTCATCCTCGAAGGCTTCTTCCTCAGCGAGGGGACGCAAGATGAGAAGGTGTCGATGATCGCCGATCATTTCTACGTCGAGCGTGACACGGTCTATCGGCGCAAGAACCGGGCCCTCGACAGGTTCGCCACCGCCTTGTATGGACAGCTCTAGCGTTAGCCGGTATCCGAAACATGCGATAGAAAACCGCATATCGGTGTGAGAACATGTAAGTGGTTGAAAACTAGGAGAAGCCCCAAGAACCCACACGGGAACTTGGGGCTTCACCATGTTCGGGGAAGGAGCCAGCGATGCCAGTCAAACCCGCCTCCCCGTGCTCCCACCCCGGCTGCCCCGAACTCACCCACGAACGTTTCTGCGAGCAGCACGCGAAGGCAGAAGACGCCCGGTATCGGAAGTATCAACGGGATCCGAAGATCAACCGCCGCTACGGCGCGCGCTGGCGCAAGATTCGCGCCGCCTACATCGCCGCCCACCCGCTCTGCGAAGACTGCCTAGAGGCCGGACGCTACACGCCAGTACAAGAGGTTCACCACATTCTCCCGCTCGAACACTGCGGCACCCACAACTTCAACAACCTCCGAAGCCTGTGCAAGCCCTGCCACTCGCGCCAGAC
>NZ_JBHNPV010000052.1:0-6558 GCF_059082735.1 Actinotignum sp. usb-actsch-rep-73
GCATGCATTACCGAGAGGGAGGTTGAAGAGTGGGTGTGTGCTGGCCTCGATTGTTATTCATTAGCAAGCGAGTTATTGTTACCCTCACAGGTGGTGAGTAAGGTAACACTTACGTATCAAATCAGTTGCTTTCGTAAGGGAACGACATGATAATCGAGAGGATTTCGGCGTGCATTTTGCCTTGCCCACAGTTCAAGAGGTTGTCTGTGAACATGAGCCGCTATGAATCGGAAGCGGCCACATTATCCCTTTCTATTTGCCTATTTCTTTAACTGCAGGTCTGTGTATTCCGGATGTTTCAACAGTTCGATCAACCACCTATTTCTAACTCGCGAGAATATACCTTTCACCTTTGCTTGCAGTAGCGCATACTTCAATCCCTGGGCATTTGCCCATACAACACAGAGAGGCTCGTGAAGATGCGAGCCACACGAAGAAGGAAAGCATATGAGAACTCGTACGAAAGCGTTGATCGGCGGATGTGCCAGCGCGGTGCTCGTCTTAGCTCCACTTGCTGCGCAGGCTACCCCCAATGCTGAGGTGCCTGAAAGTCCGGCGAAGACTGAAGAAAGCGTAAGCCCTGTTCTTTCTGAAGATAATGTGCTCCCTGTTGCGCCCGAATCTGGGAAGCCGGATACCCCAGCAGAAGAGAAGTCCGACTCTGGTGCTTTAGTCACCTCTTCTGAAACAGAATCAGCTCCTCAGCCAGCACGCGCAGGGGGAGACATTGTCACGCTCAACCTCTACACCCTCACTGACGTTCACGGGCATATCGAGCAAGTGAAGGACAAATCAGGAAAAGTCACAGAGGCCGGGCTTTCGGCGATGAGTTGCTATCTGAAGAAAGCACGCACCGATAACCCGAACTCCTCTTTTACTCTGCTTGGTGACAATATCGGAGCCTCTCCCTACACCTCTGGTTCATTGAAGGACAATCCGACGATCGCGGCCCTCAATACGCTTGATCCTCTCGCTTCTACCATTGGCAACCATGAATTCGACATGGGGCAAGCAGTGTTCAAACAGCGCGTCGATGGTTCGAACCCCGCTGAATACGTTCAGGTGGGATTCCCTTATCTTGGGGCCAACGTTCAGGGAATGGGGACTTGGGATTCAGGAACGAAACCCTATCTCGGTGACTACAAGGTTTGGGATTCTCCGGCGGGCGTCAAGGTCGCGTTCATCGGTGCCATTGCTGAGGATGTTCCTTCCAAGCTGAGCCCAGGGGTAACCGATGGACTCACGTTCACGAATCCGATCGAGAAGATCAATAGCCTTGCTGCTTCGCTCAAGTCTGATGGGGACGCACAGGTTGTCATCGCCATGCTTGATGATGATGTGAAAAACAACTATCCGAAGGTGTCTGCTGACGTTGATGGCATCATGGGTGGTGACACGCACGTCCCCTACGAGTTCGACAAGGTTGACTCTGTAGAGAAACTTGATTCTCAGAACTCGCTGCTTGCTGGTGTTGCTTCGGGCTCCTACACAGACAATCTCGGTCTGATTCGTATCAGCTACGACACTACGAATAATAAGGTAGTCAAGGCAGACGCTCAGATCATCTCCGCTGCAACAGTCGCTGGTTGTGGAGATGACGCAGTGACACAGGCAATCGTTGACGACGCTGTCAGCAAGTCCGCACAAGCGGGCAATCGCGTTGTAGGTACAGGCTATCAACAGCGTTTCAATCGAGGAGTTTTCGCTGCTCCCGACAAGGATCCGGTTGCTGGCTCAAACCGTGGTATCGAATCGAGCCTCGGCGATTTCGTCGCTGACATGTTCAAGGATAAGATCACGACCACTTCGGGTAAGGGCGTAGATATCGGTGTCGTCGTTGCCGGTGACTTGCGTGCGGATCTAGTTCCGAACGAAGCAGGGGAAATTACCTACAAGCAAACATATGATGTCTTGCCGTGGTCGAACGAACTCGGCTATGTGACACTGACAGGTGCAGATTTCAAACTTGCGCTCGAGCAGCAGTGGAAGGCCCTCTCAGAGCAGAATTCTCGACCGCTTCTCAAGCTCAGCCTTTCTTCTAACGTTCACTACACCTATGATCCTCTCGCTGAGGTGGGACACCGTATCACCTCAGTGACTATCAATGGCGAGCCTCTTAATGACACAACGGAATACACGATCGGATCGAATTCTTACATCCTGACGGGTGGCGATTCCTTTGACGCGTTTAAGAAGGGCGCCTTTATGAATAGTGGCTATTTGGATCGGGATAAGTTCAATGAGTATCTCGGTGAGCATTCGAATAAGAATGTGGCTCCGCGTGCGCTGAAGTCCTCTATCGGTATCACCCTCCCTGAGGGGCCCGTTGAGAATGGTGCCACAGTTGACATTGCTCTGCGCGGGCTGTCCTTCTCTGAAGGTCCTTCGATCACAAAGAAGGTGCGAGTCGCGATTGGAGGGGAGGCTTCCGAAGAAAATGTTGATAATTCGCTCGTCGAAGCACACTCTTCAGATGAAAGTTCCGTGATCACTACCGATGGTGCGGGACGTGCGACTGTTTCTGTTGTTGCAAACGGTGCCTGTGAAGGTAAGGAATCCGGAGAAATCGTGGCAACTCCGGTTGTTGTCGAGACTGATTTCGGTCCGGTCATTGAAGCGTCTGCCGGTTTGACGATTCCGGTGAAATGTGGGGACGTTCCTGCCCCTGCATCGAAGCCACACAAGCAGCTTGCCAAGACTGGTGCAAATGATCTGCCTGCATTTCTCGGTACCGTTCTGCTGGGGGCCGGAGCAATGCTCGTGCTAGCCCGCAAGCGTCACTAACTCTGCTGAAAACAACCTCAAACCCTGAAGCACACGCTCCCCAGAAGTTGGATTGGTAGTTTCTTTCTTCTGGGGAGCTTGCCTGTGTTGATGTTGAACCGTCAGACGCGCATGTTCACCGAATTCGACTTGGGATCAAGCGTCGAACTGCGGATGGATGACCTTATCTCGCCGACTACTTAATGCAGAAGAGACTAGAATAAGAGCAGGTAAAACTGCTGGTCAGCGCCATTGTTCGGCGTCGATGCGGAAGGTGATTTCAATGGAGAAATTCGACGAAACAGGCCCGAACACTCACACTCGTCGCTACAAGGTTTCATCATCGATTGCTATCGGAGCAATGATTGTCTTCGCGATTCTGTCGATCCTGCTTCTGCTCGGCTTGGTGTTCGGCTCGGATGCAATCAAGGTCACCGCGGATAAAGCACTCCCCTGGTCGCTTGTTGCCTTCGCCGTTGCATGTGTTGCGATGATCGTTGCCAACAAGCGGACTCCACTGAAGGATGATGACCCCGTAGAAAACTCACAGTGATGGCGGTCCGTGCCACGGCGCAGATGTCACACATTTGGATTCACGGCCTCGTTCTTTGCCGGCATAAACTGGAAGGGTGAAGGAACCACTCATCCTCGGAATCGAATCCACCTGCGACGAAACTGGCATTGGTCTTGTGCGCGGGTGCGAACTGCTCGTCGACCGCACGGCCACATCGATGGATCAGTATGCCCGCTACGGTGGTATCATCCCAGAAATTGCGTCGCGCGCTCACCTTGAATCGTTTATCCCAACCTTGAATGCGGCGCTTGATGAAGCTGGCGTGACGCTTGATGACGTGGATGCGATTGCTGTTGCTGGTGGTCCGGGCCTCGTTGGTTCTTTGACGGTCGGTATTTGTGCTGCGAAGGCGCTTGCCTCGTCCCTTGGTAAGCCCCTGTACGGTGTGAACCACGTGATCGGCCATCTTGCTGTCGATAAGCTTGCTGACGGCCCGCTCCCTGAGCGCTTTATCGGTCTGGTTGTTTCCGGTGGTCACTCGAATATTTTGCTGGTTAACGACATTGCAACCGACGTTCAAGAACTGGGTGGCACGCTTGACGATGCTGCCGGCGAAGCCTTCGATAAGGTTGGACGCCTGCTCAATCTGCCTTACCCGGGTGGGCCGCACGTCGATCGGCTCTCCCAGGCTGGCGACGTGAATGCCATTAAGTTCCCGCGCGGTTTGTCCGGTGGCAAGGATAAAGAGCGTCACAAGTACGATTTCAGCTTTTCCGGTCTGAAGACCGCTGTTGCTCGCTACATAGAGGGTACCGAGGCTCGCGGTGAAGCTGTGAACCCTGAAGACGTGTGCGCAGGCTTCTCTGAGGCAGTGAATGACTCTCTGACCGCTAAAGCAGTGCGCGCGGCGTTGGACACGGGGTGCCAGACGATCGTTGTGGGTGGCGGTTTTTCTGCGAACTCTCGTCTGCGTGCGCTTCTTGCTGAGCGTGCTGAGGCTTCTGGGCTTGAGGTTCGCCTGCCCCCGTTGCGTTTCTGCACGGATAACGGTGCGCAGATCGCTGCGATGGGGTCGGAGCTTGTTCGCGCAGGTGTTGCTCCGTCGGATTGGAATTTCTCGCCAGATTCGGGCATGCCTCTGACGCAGACGTCAATGTTGCCTAGTGCCTGATCTTCCTCTTTGCTATCGGTTGCGCCTAATCACCACCGCGCTTGTTCACCGTTTGTGTGGGGTGAGGTCGCGCTTGTTCACCGTTCAGGTTGGCGCGTCGGTGGCGCGAAGACGTTAATTGACGAGGCCACTTACCGTCACATCACTGCGCATGTGTGCGCGGATCAGCTGACACGCGTTGCAATGATCGCGCGGTGACGTCCCTCGATGCGCGTGGCAATGACGACGCCGTCCTTATCGCCTGAGAGCTTGAGTGAACGCCTCAGTGTCGCAGGGTCAATGTCGGCGCCTCGCTTCTTGACTTCAATGCGTCCGATGCCAAGGCTTCGAAGAGCAGCGGAAATTGTTTTCGGTTTCAACGTGACGACATCTTCGACCTTGAACCAGCGGATGAATTCGCTCGGCGTTGCTTCAGTCGCACTCACATACGCGATCGACTCAGAGATCAGGTGTGCATCCAACTGGTCGGCGAGCGTTGAAATGAGCCCGGCTCGAATCACTGCATCGTCGGGTTCACCCAAGTAATCCGCCAGCTTCCCGACGGGGGTTGGGATAAGTGGAGCGTTTGCTGGGGCCTCGTGAATTGCGCGCAAGGTGAACGTCCGCGATCCCTTGATGACGCACGCAACCCGACCCGAGCCATCGTGGGCGAGCGGGCCAGTCCAAATTGCCGCCTCGACTATGGATCCATCGACGCTTGTCCACTGCACGCACGCGTCTTCAGGCAGAGCCGAATAGGTGATTCCGGGCGCGACTTTGATGCCAACGCGGGGAATTGCCTCGCGCCAGCCCAGTACCGTTGAAAGTGAGGGAGACCAGGATTCAGGATTCATGAGACGCCTGGATCCGCGTTTTGCTCCGGTGCGTCGTGCAGGATCAGCGAAGATGGCGTCAACGCCACGGTCGGCAAGCTCATGAATGTCAAGATCCAGGACATTCCCAAGCAACACGTCGCTGTCCGGGAAATCGCGCAGGTTGGTTGCTGCGCATGCGACGGCATCGGGATTCAGGTCGACGCTGAGCGTTTTTAATCCCAGGCCGGCAATCGCCAGCGAGTCACTACCAATCCCACATCCGAGGTCTGCGACGTAGGTTGCTCCGCTGTCCCGAAACCGCCCAGCGTGGTGTGCGGCGACATTGAGGCGCGTTGCCTGCTCCAGCCCGTCGCGCGTGAAAATCATATGGTTGGCAAATTCGCCGAACTTCGTGTGAGCGTGAACGCGCAGATCCAATTGGGTGAGGAGCGCTGACACGAGCGCCGGCTCGATCCCTTCTTTCCGTAAGAGCGCGTTCAAGTGTGCCTGGTCTGCTTCTGTTGTGTGCGGGAGGGCCTGCAGGCGGGTAAGCAGGTCCCACCCCTCGCGCGTCAGAACAGGATCGAGGGAAGAATTCACCCTCCGATTCTGCCACGGACCGCGCTTGTTCGACGTTTACGCACATCGTTGGGCATTTGCTTTCCCCGATTGAGTGCGCTTGTTCAGCGTTAGTGCGTCTGGATTTCAGATGTTGGGGACGAGGCCGCGCACATGAACTGGTTGCTTTTCTTGAACAAGCGCGGTGGTGGAGGTGGGTGGTTTGGTGAACAAGCGCGGTGGTGGAGGTGGGTGGTTTGGTGAACAAGCGCGGTGGGAAATCTGCTAAAAGTGAACTGTTTGGCACTCAGGTTGCTCGAGTGCCAGAGGCGGAATATGCTCATGCATGAAGCGGTGAAAACCGCGAAGCGATCCTGCCCCTGACCCCCGCGACGGCAGGGAAGGGATGACGGAAACTTTCAAGAAGAAAGGGAGCGACAGTGTCGATCTCCATCAAGCCCCTCGAAGACCGTATTGTTATCCAGCAGGTCGAGGCAGTTCAGACCACCGCCTCTGGCCTGGTTATCCCGGATACCGCCAAGGAAAAGCCACAGGAAGGCGAAGTTATCGCAGTCGGCCCTGGCCGCGTTGATGACAATGGAAACCGCGTTCCCGTCGACGTGAAGGTCGGCGACGTTGTGATTTATTCGCGCTACGGTGGTACCGAGGTCAAGTACGAAGGCAAGGAATACCAGATCCTCTCCGCACGCGACGTCCTCGCAATCGTTGAGCGCTGAACCTAGAGTTCACCACTGACA